>NZ_JAOCAT010000059.1:0-16370 GCF_029839485.1 Achromobacter sp. GD03932 | reverse complement strand
GCCTCCAATGAAAAAGCCCTCGCAGGATGCTCCTGCGAGGGCTTTTGTTTTTCCCGTCAAAGACAGCGGTTAAGGCAATTGACGGCGCAAGGCGGCGAAGAACAGCTCGGATTGCAGGCGTTCGCTCTGGACCTGAGCGGCAACCTTGGCAGCCAGATCAGGATCGACTGGCACTAGCGGGCGTCCCGTCGATTGCGCAAGCACCTGGGCGGTACAGGCGCGTTCCAGGAAGAACAGGTCGTCATAGGCATAGTCCAGCCGTTCCCCGCAGACCACGACGCCGTGGTTGCCGAGGAAGACCACGTCCGCGCCCTGCATTGCATGGGCGATGCGTTCGCCTTCGCTGACGTCCAGCGCCAGGCCGTTGTAGCGTTCGTCGATCGCCAGGCGGCCGTGAAAGCGCATGGCGTTCTGCGACAGCGTGGTGTCGAGCGCGCGATCCGAGGTGAGTGTCAGGGCCGTGGCGTAGGGCATGTGCGTGTGCAGCACACAGGCCTTGCCGGCGATGCGGTGAATGGCGGCATGGATGAACATGGCCGTGGGTTCGACTGCATGGCGGCCCGCGAGCTTGTTGCCTTGGGCATCGATCAGCACGATGTCGTCCGCTTGCACTTCATGCCACATCAGCCCGCGAGGATTGAGGAGGAAATGCTCCGAGTCGCCCGGCAAGGCCACGCTGAAGTGATTGCAGACGCCTTCGCCCAGACCATGCGCTGCGGCGGCTCGCAATGCGAGCGCAAGATCGGCGCGCAGTGCCGCGACAGATTCTGCGTGAAAGAGCGCTTCGGCGTGGCGAGAATCCTGGTTCATGTCTGCCTTTTCTGGTGTGTGGGTTGGGAAGGGCCAGGTCCGAAAGTGCCGGACCTGGTCAGTACAGGTCGCCGTCCACGTAGAACCACTGGCCGCCTTCACGGACGAAGCGGCTGAGTTCGTGCAGACGGTGGGCGCGGCCGGCCTGGCGGCTGCGGGCGACGAATTCCACGGTGGCGTGTTCAGAGTCCTGGCTAGCTGTTTGCTTGATCGCCAGACCCAGCCACTTCAGGTCGGGCGGATTGGGTTCGAGCGCGCTGGGGCGGGTGCTGGGGTGCCAGGTCGCCAACAGATAGGGCAGCTTGTCCAGCACGAAGGCGCTGTAGCGCGAGCGCATCAGCGCCTCGGCGCTGGGCGCCTGCAGCGCTTGCGGGCCTTCATGCCAGCGGCCGCAGCATTCGGAGTACGGCTTGGGATTGCCGCAAGGGCAGGCCGAGGCCGGGAGCTTGGAGGGTTTGGTCACGATGCGAAAAGCCCAGGACGCTCAGGCCAGCAGATCGTTGTATTCAGGGTGCCGGCGGATATACGCGTCGGCGTACGAGCACAAGGGCCGCACCTTCCAACCCCGGGCGCGCGCATCGTCCAGCGCGTACTGGGTCAACGCCGCGGCGACGCCGCGGCCGCCTACCTGGCTAGGCACGCCGGTGTGCGTGATCGCCATGGTGTTGTCTTGCAACTGGTAGTCGAGCACGCATAGAACGCCATCGACGGTGGCGGTGTAGCGGGAAAGCGAACTGTCGTGTGTGACGGAGATCATTCGGAGGAGTCCTGCTATGGAAGTGGGCAGGCGGCGTTGCCTGCCGGTTGCGGAGGATGCCGGCCTTTTGGCCTGAACCGGGCTGCAGCCCGGGTTCAGCGTTGCAGCACTTTCAGCAGCGCGGTCAATTGCGCATCGCGCGTCTGCACCAAGTCGGCGATGCTGCGCTCGCCGGCTTCGGCGTTGACGCCTGCGATCAGGCGCTGCTGCAGGTCTGGGGTGACTTCAGGTGCGCCAAGATCGTCCCACCAGGTTTGGACTGGGCCCAGCAAGTGATCCATGAAGTTTGCCAGCCCGCCCGCCCCGCCGCCCAGGTTGAAGGTCATGTGCGGGCCGAACAATGCCCAGCGCAGGCCGGGGCCTTGCGACACGGCGGCGTCGATGTCGGCCACGCTGGCGACGTTCTCGGCCGCCAGGTGTATCGCTTCGCGCCACAGGGCCGCCTGCAGCCGGTTGGCGATGTGGCCGGGGACTTCCTTGTTCAAGCGGATGGGGTACTTGCCCAGGCCGCGGTAGAAGGCGATGCAACGATCGATGGTGTCGGCCGAGGTCTGTTCGCCGCCTACCACTTCGACCAGCGGAATCAGGTGCGGCGGATTGAACGGATGCCCGATGACGAAGCGCGAGGCATGGCGGCACTGCGATTGCAGGCGGCTCATGATGAGGCCGGACGAGCTGGATGCGACGATGACCTGCGGCGGCAGCACGGCGTCCATGCGCGCAAAGAGCGTGGTCTTGAAGTCTTCGCGCTCGGGCGCGTTTTCCTGCACGAAGTCTGCGCCGGCCAGCGCAGCCTCCAGGTCCGGTTCGAAGCGCAGCGCCTCGGCAGAGGCGCCGGGCAGCACGTGTCCGAGTTCCGCCAGCACGGGCCATGCCGCTTGCACGCGGGCGCGCGTCAGCGCTTCGGCGTCGGCGGCGGGATCGCTGACCACGACCTCAAGGCCGCGAGCGAGGAACAGCGCAGCCCAACTGGCGCCTATGGTGCCTGCGCCGACAATGGCGACGCGGCGGATGGCGGGCGGGTTGGACGTGGCAGGGCTGGACATGCGGGTCTCCTGTGAGCACGGATAGGAGCATTGTGAAGCAAACGCCGACTGGTTGCCACGCACAGGGCGCGCGGGCAAGATAGCGGCTCTCTTCGACCTGCAGAATCCAGGAGTTCAGCATGAACGCGACGCCAGCCTCCCGATCCGCCGTGCCGTATTTTTGCCAATGGGAGTCGGCGCATCTGGCCAGCGAAATCATCCAGGGCAAGCTGGCCCTGGCCGATGATCCGGCCTGGCGGGGCTCGGGCGCGCGCGACGTGGATGAGTACGCGCGCTGGGCCAGCCATGTCTGCGGCATGGCCTGCCTGAAGATGGTGCTGGCGGCGCGCGACGGGCGGCATTATCCGACGCTGGAGCTGGCGCGGGGCAGCGTGCCTTACGGCGCCTATACCGTGGAAGGCGAACAGATCAAGGGCATGGTCTACGCGCCGTTCGTGCGCTACGTGGACGAGGCATTCGGCCTGGCGGCGCGGGTGCATGTCGATCTGCGCGCGGAAGAACTGCCTGGCTTGATGGCGCAGGCCGCCTACTTCATGGCGTCCGTGCATCCCTGGATACGCTGGCCCGAGCGGCAACCGCCCAGGAAGGGCGGGCACCTGGTGCTGGTGACGCGTGCAACGGCGGACTCGGTGACCTTCCACAATCCTTCGGGCGAGCCGGGCACGCAGGCCGATGTCGAATTGCCGCTGGCCGTCTTCGACGAATTCTTCGCGGGGCGCGGCGTGGCGATACTCCCGGCCGCGCACGCTTGAGCGCTGCGGCCTTCATGGCCTGTGACGGCCGCCGCCTTGCCCGCGTTCAGGCGTTGCGCGCGCGTTGCAGGTAGCGCCATGCCAGCACGGCAGCGAGCAGATAGCCTGAGGTGATGACGACGTAGGCGGCGGGCAGGCTGGCGCTCCACTGCGGCAGCAGATGCAGGATGGTACCCATCAGCGCGACGCCTACCAGCGCGCCCGATTGGCGGTTGGCATTCAGGGCGGCGGCGGCGCTGTTGGCGTGGCCCTTGCCCGATACCTGCATGACCACGCTGGTCATGGCGGGGACGGCGACGCCCACGCCCAGATTGGCCACTGCGACGATGATGGCGAACGGCCAGTAGGCCATGTCTGGCGAGAACATGACGATCCCCGCGGCGCTCATGGTCGCGGCCAGCGACACCCCGCCCAGCAGCGCTGTCGACACGTTCCAGCGCGCCGACACCCGGCTGGACAGCAGATTTCCCAAGGAAAATACGGCCAGCATGGGTACCAGCTGCAGGCCGGTCTCCAGGGCATCCGCGCCGCGCGCATGCTGCAGGAACAGGCTGAGCAAGAACAGCTGGCCGTAGGCTGCCAGATTGATCAGAAAGCCGACGCCGTTGGCGGCCGCGAATTGCGGGGTTGCGAACAGGACGCGCGGGATGATGGGGTCGGCATGGCGGCGCTCGCGCCGCACCAGCGACAGGGCAGCGGCCGCGCACAGGGCAATCGTGACCAGGATGGGGTTGGAGGACCAGCCATAGGCATTGCCCTGGATCAGCACGAAGCACAGTGAGGACAAGGCGATCACGCCCAGCAGGTGGCTCAGCGGATTGAGTGCGCGCGGGCGGCGTGGGGCCGCCTGGATGCGGCGGCGCGCCAGCCACAAGCCGCCCAGCCCCAACGGGATGTTGATGAGGAAGATCCCGCGCCAGCCGAATTGGTGGATCAGCACGCCGCCCAGGAGCGGGCCGGCGGCGCCCGCCACCGCCACGATGGCGGACCAGGCGGCCAGCATGCGGTTGCGCACCTGATCGTCGTCGTAGGCATGGGTCAGCAGGCTGAGGGAGCTGGGCATGAACAGGGCAGCGCCCAGCCCTTGCAGCATGCGGGCCAGGATCAGCATGTCGGCGTTGGGCGCCAGGCCGCAGAGCAGGGACGCCAGGGTGAAGACGCCCAAGCCGGCCAGATAGATCGTCTTGGCGCCATAGCGGTCGGCCAGCGCGCCGGCCACCAGCAGCAGGGCCGCGAAAGTGAGGGTGTAGCCATCCACGATCCAGACCAGGTCCGTCAGGGGGACGGTGAACTGCACCGCGATGCTGGGCAAGGCGACGTTGACGACGGTGACGTCCAGCATGGCCATGACGAATCCGATGGCCAGCGTGACAAGCGGCAGCAGGCCGGCCGCGGCGGGTTTGGCGGCCAGCGAGGGCGCGGAGAGGTTGGGGCAGGCGGAACTCATGGCTGGTGGTGTGGCAGGGCTGTCGAGGACTGAAGCTTAGACCTGCGCTTTGATGCAAAAAAGCCGAATAATTGCTTTACAGTGATGCAAAAATGCATAGATGGAGAGATCGCCATGGACTGGGACAATGCCAGGATCTTCCTGGCCATCTACCGGGTAGGAACCTTGCGGGGCGCCGCCGCGCTGCTGCAGATCGACCAGGCCACCGCCGGGCGCAGACTGGCGGCGCTGGAGTCCTCGCTGGACGCGCGTCTGTTCCTGCGCACGCCGGGCGGATACGTGCCCACGGCGGCCGGCGAACTGGCGTTCGCGGCTGCGGAACGCATGGAGCAGGCGGCGGACCAATTGCAGCGCCAGATGCAGGGGCTGGATCATCGCCTGTCCGGCGTGGTGCGCGTGGCGACCTCGGAAACCGTGGCCAGCTACTACATCATGGAAGCGGTGCGGCGCGTGCATGCCCAACACCCCGACATCCGCGTGGTGCTGTCCACGGCCATCCAGATCAGCAACCTGACGCGCCGCGAAGCCGACCTGGCGATTCGGAACATCAAGCCGGACAATCCGGATCTGATCCACCGCCACCTGACGCGCAAGGAGGTCGGCCTGTACGCTTCGCGGGCCTACCTGGCCGCGCATGGCGAGCCGCGCCCGGGCACGGCGTTCGCGGGCCACACGCTGGTGACGTACCAGCAGGCGGTGCTGCCGGGATGGTCCGATACCTTCTGCGGCGAACCCACGGGCAACGGCCGCATCGGCATGGAGCTGAACTCCGGTCTGATGATTCTCGAAGCGGTCGCGGCCGGGCTGGGCATCGGCGAGGTGCCTACGCACATGGCGCCCGGATATCCGGAGCTGGTACGCATCTGGCCGACGCGCAGCGAACCCTACGACCTGTGGCTGGTGATGCACGGCGACCTGAACCGCACGGCCCGCGTGCGCGCCGTGGCCGACGCGATAGTCGAGGTCTTCGAAGAAGACGAGTAGCGTTCCTGGCCGGGGGCGGCTTGTGGGCAGGCGCGGCAGGCGCTAATGTTTGCCTGATCTTTCAAAGCAACCATGATTCAGGAGTCGCGCGTGTCCGATCTTTGGCGTTTGTCCGCAGTTGAGCTTGCCGCCCGCATCCGCAAGCGCGAGGTGTCCGCCCGCGAGGCCGCGCAAAGCGCGCTGGGCCGGTTGGATGCCGTCAATCCCGCGATCAATGCCGTGGTGGACCACCGCCCGGACGATGTGCTGGCCCAAGCGGCGCAAGTGGATGCGATGCTTGCGCGTGGCGAAGACCCGGGGCCGTTGGCTGGCGTGCCTGTCACGGTGAAGATCAACGTGGACCAGGCGGGTTACGCCACGACCAATGGCGTGAAGCTGCAGAAGGATTTGATCGCGGCGCAGAACAGCCCTGTCGTGGACAATCTGCTGCGCGCGGGGGCCGTGATCCTGGGCCGCACCAACACGCCCGCGTTTTCCTTGCGCTGGTTCACCGGCAATGCGCTGCATGGCGATACCTTGAACCCGCGCAATCCTGCGCTGACGCCCGGCGGCTCGTCGGGAGGCGCGGCAGCCGCGGTGGCGGCCGGCATCGGGCATCTGGCGCATGGCACGGATATCGCCGGCTCCATCCGCTATCCGGCCTATGCCTGCGGCGTGCACGGCCTGCGGCCGTCCCTGGGACGCGTGGCGGCCTACAACGCCGCGCTGCCGGAACGCTCGATCGGCGGCCAGTTGACCGCGGTGTCCGGGCCCCTGGGGCGCAGCATCGCCGACCTGAGGCTGGGCCTGGCCGCGCTGGCGGCGCGGGATGCGCGCGATCCTTGGTGGGTGCCTGCTCCCCTGGTGGGAGCCGAGGCGCCGCGACGGGCCGCGCTGTGCCTGAATCCGGACGGCATGGACACCCAGCCCGCCGTGGTCAAGGCCTTGCAGGAAGCCGCGCGCCGGCTCAGCGAGGCAGGCTGGACGGTGGACACGCTGGATGCGGTACCGCCGATGCAGGAGGCGGCGGACCTGCAGATCCGCATGTGGCTGGCCGATGGTTACGACGCCATGGTGGCCGCCGCCGAGAAAGAAGGGGATCGCGGCGCGCTGGTGGCGCTTGCCGGCCAGCGCGACAAGGCGGCCGGGGCCGACCTTGCCAGTTTTTCGGCCACGCTGACGCGGCGCGCCACGCTGACCCGCCTGTGGGAACAGTTCTTCGCCGAGTATCCCGTATTGTTGTTGCCCGTGTCGGCCGAGCTGCCGTTCCCGGACAAGCTCGACCTGCAAGGCGATGCCGCGTATGCGCGCGTCTGGCGCGCGCAGATGACGCAGATCGGCGTGCCGTTCATGGGTTTGCCGGGCCTGTCGGTGGCGATGGGGAGCGCGATGAGCGAGGCGGGCGCGAGCCCGGTCGGCGTGCAGGTGCTGGCGGGACGCTACCGCGAGGACCTGTGTCTGGATGTGGGGGCAATCATCGAGGCGGGCGCAGCGCCCATCGATATCGCGCAGCCAACGGCCCACTAGTCCGCGAGAGCGGACAAGGCGGGCATGGGACGCAAGCTCGGCGTACGGCCGGGCTAGGGCTTGCTGAACCGCAGGCGCAGGACGCCGAGGTCGCCGTAGGCGAGTTCCAGGTCGCGGTTGGCGGGCACGTCCAGGAAGCCGGCGTAGGAGCCGGTGATGACGTGCTGGCCCGCGCGCAGTCCCAGGCCCTGTTCACGCAGGAAATTGGCCAGCCAGTAGAGCCCGGCCTTGGGGTGATCGTTCGGGTGGATGCCCGCGTGCTGCTCGGTTTCGACTCCGTCCACGGACAGCGTGATGCTCAAGGCGCCGGGCGCATCGTGCGGCGATGCGATGCGCGGACCCAGCACCAGGCCCTGATTGAACATATGGTCGGCCAGGAGCTCGGGCAGGCTGGCATGTTCCGGGGCTGCATAGCGGCAGCCCAGCACTTCCAGGGCCAGGCGCGCGCCGCCGATGGCCGCGTCCACGTCGGCTTCGGTGTAGGGCTCGGGACGGGCGGGCAGGTCCCGCGCAATTTCGAACGCGATCTCGGGTTCGATGCGCACGGTCTCGGTCTGGGCCGCAACAGGGCCGGCTTCGGCGTAGGCGACGGTCGAGGCGTAGATCGGCGCGACCACGCTTTTCTCGGGCGTGGGCAACGCGCTCTTCCAGGCGCCGATGTCGTCCCGATGCTTCTCAAGCAGCAGCTGCGCGGTGCGTTGCTGCACGGCGAATGCCTGGTTCAGCGATTGGGGGCGGCAGTCGGCGGGCAAGCGCGGGCCGGCGACGCCGGATTCGCGCGCGGCGACCAGATAGCGGGCCGCCTCGAGGCTGCCGGGATAGTCTTCGATTCTGATCTGCATGGGTTCAAGCTCCCAGGAACAGCATGATCCAAAGGACGATCATGGCGATCAGGCCGAGCCAGCACGAACCCCAGAAGCCGACGATTGGCCATTTCAGCGACAGCGGCGTCTTCTTCGGATCGACGTGGGTAAGCAGGTCGTTGGCGTTGCCGATCAGCCAGAAGCGCGTGCCGGGAAACATCAGGCGGAAGAAATAATCCAGCATGATGGACGCCTGGATCGCCAGCGGATACTGATTGAACGGGCGGTGCTGCAGGTACGGGTGCTTCAGCGCGGCGTTGATCTGCTTGCTCTTGAAGAACAGCACGATGCCGCTGAGCGTGCACGTGATGAAGCACAGCAGGAAGAGGCTGAAGGCCATGGCCATCGCGGGTGAGTACATGGGGATCTCAGGAAGACGCGGCGCGCCGCGTTCGGATGAAAAGAAAGCCTGCGGAAAATCGCTGACCGTATTGTAGAAGGCTTGCCGCGGCCCCGTGTTCAGGGCCGCGTCAGTCTGCGCGCAGCGCGGCGCCTTGGGGTCAGCCGCGCACCTGGCCTTCGCCGCTGAGCACCCATTTCAGCGTGGTCAGGCCTTCCAGGCCGACCGGGCCGCGCGCGTGCAGGCGGTTCGTGGAGATGCCGATCTCGGCGCCCAGGCCGTATTCGAAGCCGTCCGCAAAGCAGGTCGGCAGGTTGACGTATACCGAGCTGGAGTCGACCTCGCGCTGGAAGCGCTGCGCGGCGGACAGGTCCTCGGTGACGATCGCGTCGGTATGGCCGGAGCCCCAGCGCGCGATGTGTTCGATGGCGTCGTCCAGCGTGTCGACGATGCGCACCGCCAGGATGGGACCCAGGTATTCCGTGGCCCAGTCTTCTTCCGTGGCCGGCTTGGCGTGCGGCAGCAGGGCCAGCGTGCGCGGGCAGCCGCGCAATTCGACGCCATGTTCGGTGAGGGCCGCGGCCAGGCTGGGCAGGATGGAAACGGCGGCGACCGCGTCGACCAGCAGCGTTTCCATGGCGCCGCAGATGCCGTAGCGATAGGTCTTGGCATTGAAGGCGATGGCGTGCGCCTTGTCCGGATCGGCCGCCGCGTCGATATAGACGTGGCAGTTGCCGTCCAGGTGCTTGATGAGCGGCACGCGGGCCTCCTGCGACAGGCGGGCGATCAGGCCCTTGCCGCCGCGCGGCACGATGACGTCGATGTGCTCGGTCATGGTGATGAGCTTGCCGACGGCGGCCCGGTCGGCCGTGGCGACAACCTGCACCGCGTCTTGCGGCAGGCCCGCGGCGGCCAGGCCGGTCTGCACGATGCGCCCCAGCGCGATGTTGGAATGCAGGGCTTCGCTGCCGCCGCGCAGGATGGCGGCGTTGCCGGACTTCAGGCACAGCGCGGCCGCGTCGATGGTCACGTTGGGACGCGATTCGTAGATGATGCCGATCACGCCCAGCGGCACGCGCATCTGCGCCACGCGCATGCCGTTGGGGCGCACGCTGGTGGCGGTGATGCTGCCGATGGGATCAGGCAGGGCGGCGATCTGGCGCAGGCCCTCGGCCATGTGCGCCAGCGTCTTGTCCGACAGCGTCAGGCGGTCCAGCAGCGCCGGCTCCAGGCCGTTGCTGCGGGCTGCGGCCAGGTCTTTCTCGTTGGCGGCCTTGAGTTCGTCGTGGCTGGCGGCCAGGGCGTCGGCCATGGCCAGCAGGGCCTGGTTCTTGGCGGCGCCGGTGGCGCGCATCATGGCGCGCGAGGCGCGGCGGGCGTTTTCGCCCAGGGTGAGCATGGCTTGTTCGATGGAGGACGTGGACATGGCAGCGTCGATCATGAGAATGGGGCGGCGCGGACGCCGCCTGGAGATTCAGTGTATATCCGGCCGCTAGGCCGGGCGAACTCCAGCCGCAGGGCCGGAGGGAGAGGCGAAGGCGGCGGCTATGCCGCCTTCACGGTCGTCCGCCCGCGGCGGCGACGCGCAGCGCGAGCCGCGTCATTTCTTCCCAGGGATCGGACAGGCGTCCCGGCACCGACAGGCCCTTGATCAGGCGGTCGACCTCATGGGCATGCTGCACGGCGGCCGGCCACACGTTCGGCTGCACCCGGTTCAGCGCCTGCAGCGCCAGCCGTTCGTGCGCGCCGAAAATGCGCAGACGGCGCATCAGGCCGTTGACGTCCTGGCCCAGGGCGCGCGCTTCGGCGATGCGGGCCAGCAGGCGGATTTCCTCGCCGACCGCCCACAGCACCAGCGGCAGGGCTTCGCCTTCGGCGCGCAGGCCGTCGATCATGCGGATGGTGCGGCCGGTATCGCCGGCGAGCATGGCGTCGCGCAAGCCGAAGACGTCGTAGCGCGCGACGTTCAGCACCGCGCGCTCCACGTCCTCCGCGGCCAGTTGGCCTTCGGGGTAGAGCAGGCCCAGTTTCTGGATTTCCTGGTGCGCGGCCAGCAGATTGCCTTCCACCTTGTCGGCCATCCATTGCAGGGTGGCGCCGTCGGCGCGCTGGTTCTGGCGCGCCAGCCGCATGCCGACCCAGGCGGGCAGGCGGCCGCGTTCGATGTTGGCGATATCGACCATCATGCCGCCGCGGCTCAGGGCTTGCACCCAGCGGCTTTCGCGGGTGGCCTTGTCCAGGCGGGGCAGGGCGATCAGCACGAGCGTGTCCGGATCCGCCTGCTTCTCGGCCTGTTCGGCCAGCTTGGCCAGGGTGTCGGCGCCGGATTTGCCGGGCTTGCCCGTCGGGATCTTGATTTCAAGGATGCGGCGGTCGCCGAACAGCGACACGCTTTGCGTGGCGGCGGTGACCGAACTCCAGTCGCTGCGCGCGTCCATCACCATGGACAGGCGGTCGGTGTAGCCCGCGTTGCGGGCCGCCGCACGCAGGGCGTCCACGGCCTCGGTCACGAGCAGGGGTTCGTCGCCCGAAACCGTATAGAGCGGCGCCAGGCGGTTGCCTGGCCGCTGCAGGTGCTCGGCCAGGCGATCCGCGTCCAGGGGCTGTGCCATTTAACGCAGGATGGCCGGGTCGGTGGTGGACGGCGTCTGCCACGGTGTGGGCGTGCGCTTTTGATCCGGCGTGGTCGGGTCGTACAGCGGGGTCTCGCCGTCTTCCGCGCGCTCTTCGGCATTCTCGAATGCGTGACGCACTTCCGGCGCGGTCATGCGGCGCAGCAGGCGGGATACGAGGTCGCGCTGCATGGCCCGGTACAGCGTTTCGATCTGGCCTTGCTTGGCCTGCACGACCTGGTCGTCATAGGGCATTTCGCGGTAGATCGACAGCGTGGTGTCCGGGATCAGGGCGCGGCCCTTGGCGTCGATGAGGCGGAACGTGTAGTTGATGCCGAGTTCGTATTCCTCGACGCGGCCCTGGGCGTTCAGCGACACCTCCCGCAGAGTGCGGGTGTCGGCCACTTGCTGCAGGATGGCCTGCGCCTCCTTGGGCGTGGACACGATCTTGGTGTCCGGGGAGGCCGCGCGCAGCGCACGGCGCACGTCGGCGCCGAACTGCGTGGTGTCGGGAATGCCGACATACAAGGTGTCGAATGGCATCGGCGTGACGCCCCGCAAGGCGAAGCCGCAAGCGGAGAGCAGCATGAACAGCGCCAGGCAGGCGCCGCGCAGCAGCCAGGACTGGCGGGGGGAATGCGTTTGTTGCCCGGCGAAGTGCATGCTTGACCTCATCAGCCTACGACGTTGACCAGTTTGCCCGGAACCACGATGACGCGCTTGGGCGGACGGCCTTCCAGGAAGCGGGCGACCTCTTCCTGGGATGCCGCGAGCTTTTCGATGTCTTCCTTGGCGGCCTTGGCGGCCACGCGGATGGAGCCGCGCAGCTTGCCGTTGACCTGGAGCATCAGCTCGATCTCGTCGGCGACCAGCGCCGCCTCGTCCACGTGCGGCCAGGGCGCGTCGAGCAGGTCGCCCAGCTCGTGGGCGTAGCCCAGGTCGCGCCACAGGTGCCAGGTGATGTGCGGCACCACGGGATACAGCACGCGCAGCAGCACGCCCAGCGTTTCGGCGTAGGCGGCGTCCGCGGCCGCGCCTTCAGGCAGCTTGGCGTCGTCGATGGCGTTGAGCATCTTCATGCACGCCGACACGACGGTGTTGTACTGGATGCGCTGGTAGTCGTAGTCGGCTTGCTTGAGCAGGCCGTAGACTTCGCGGCGCAGATCCTTGACCGGAGCCGGCGCCTGCGCCCAATCGGCGCCATGGGCCAGGCCGCGCGCGATGGCCTCGCGCTGGCCGTAACTGATGGACCAGAGACGGCGCAGGAAGCGGTTGGAGCCTTCGACGCCGGAGTCCGACCATTCGAGGGTCTGTTCCGGGGGGCTGGCGAACATGACGAACAGGCGAGCCGTGTCCGCGCCCAGCGTGTCGATCAGCGATTGCGGATCGACGCCGTTGTTCTTGGACTTGGACATCGTGCCCACGCCGCCGTAGGTGATGGCGGAGCCGTCCGACTTCAGCTTGGCGCCGACGATGGCGCCGCGGTCGTCGTAGACGTTTTCGACGTCTTCCGGCCAGAAGTACTCGATGCCGCCCTGCGGCGTCTTGCGCGAGTAGATATGGTTCAGCACCATGCCCTGGCACAGCAGCTTGGTGAAGGGCTCGTCGAAGTTGAGCAAGCCCATGTCGCGCATGACCTTGGTCCAGAAGCGGGCGTACAGCAGGTGAAGCACCGCGTGCTCGATGCCGCCGATGTACTGGTCCATCGGCATCCAGTAGTCATTGCGCGCGTCGACCATGGCCTGGTCGTTGCCCGGCGAGGTATAGCGCATGAAATACCAGGACGAGTCCACGAAGGTGTCCATCGTGTCCGTTTCACGGCGCGCCGGCTTGCCGCATTTGGGGCAGGAGCAGGACAGGAAAGCCTCGTTCTTGGCCAGCGGGTTGCCGCTGCCGTCCGGGATGAGGTCGTCGGGCAGGACCACCGGCAGGTCTTTTTCCGGCACCGGGACCGGGCCGCAATCCGCGCAGTGGATGATGGGGATGGGGGTGCCCCAATAGCGTTGGCGCGAGATGCCCCAGTCGCGCAGGCGCCAGGTGGTCTGCTTTTCGCCCAGCCCTTGCGCGCCCAGGTCGACGGCGATGGCGTCGACCGCTTCCTTGTGGGAGAGGCCGTCGTACTTGCCGGAATTGATGGTGCGGCCGGCCTGCTTGTCGCCGTACCACTCCTGCCAGGCGTTGGTGGAGTATTCCTTGCCCGCCACGTCCACGACCTGCACGATGGGCAGGTCATATTTCTTGGCGAAGGCGAAGTCGCGCTCGTCATGCGCCGGCACGCCCATCACGGCGCCATCGCCGTAGGTCATGAGCACGTAGTTGCCGAC
Organism: Achromobacter sp. GD03932; assembly: GCF_029839485.1. Taxonomy (NCBI): domain Bacteria; kingdom Pseudomonadati; phylum Pseudomonadota; class Betaproteobacteria; order Burkholderiales; family Alcaligenaceae; genus Achromobacter; species Achromobacter sp. GD03932. The sequence goes on along the minus strand of NZ_JAOCAT010000059.1, from coordinate 2,929 downwards.
CCAGACCTGGACTTCGGCGCCCGTGACCGGATGCGTGACGTACAGGCCCGTGGGCATGCCTTCCTTTTCGCGCGTGGCCATTTCGGCCTCGGTCGTGCCGCCCAGCTTGCATTGCTCGATGAACGCGGCCAGTTGCGGATTGGAGAGGGCGGCCTGCGTGGCCAGGGGGTGTTCCGGCGCCACGGCGCAGAAGGTCACGCCCATGATGGTGTCGGCGCGGGTGGTGAAGACGTACAGCTTGCCGTCCTGGATCAACTGACCGTCCTGGCCGGCGATCTGGTGCGGGAAGGCGAAGCGCAGCCCCTCGGACTTGCCGATCCAGTTTTCCTGCATCAGGCGCACGCGCTCGGGCCAGCCGGGCAGGTCGTTCTGGACGGCGCCCAGCAGTTCGTCGGCGTAATCGGTGATGCGCAGGTAGTAGCCGGGGATCTCGCGCTTTTCGACCAGCGCGCCCGAGCGCCAGCCGCGGCCGTCGATGACCTGTTCGTTGGCCAGCACGGTCTGGTCCACCGGGTCCCAGTTGACGACCTGGGTCTTGCGGTAGGCGACGCCCTTTTCCAGCATCTTGAGGAACAGCCACTGGTTCCACTTGTAATACTGGGGATCGCAGGCGCACATTTCGCGCGACCAGTCGATCGCCAAGCCCATCGCCTTCATCTGCTTCTTCATGTAGGCGATGTTGTCGTACGTCCACTTCGCCGGCGGCACCTTGGACTTGATGGCGGCGTTTTCCGCCGGCATGCCGAAGGCGTCCCAGCCCATGGGCATCAGAACGTTATAGCCGCGCATGCGCAGCTGGCGGGCCATCATGTCGTTGATGGTGTAGTTGCGCACGTGGCCCATGTGCAGCTTGCCGCTGGGGTAGGGCAGCATGGAGCAGGCGTAGAACTTCGGCTTTTCGGAGCCGTCGGCGTTCTTGGCGTGTTCGTGGACCAGGTAGACGTCGCGGGCCTGCCAGTCTTGGTGGGCGGCTGCTTCGACGGTATTGGGGAGGTAACGTTCCTGCATGGGCTCGTGCACGATGGCAAAAAAGGGTGAGCCGCCTCGCCGCGCGGGCGCGGAGGCGGCCAAAACCCCTGATTATAGGAGGTGCTAGGCGCGGGCAGGGGACGGAGCCGTTTCGGGGATGCGCGCGCTGGGCGCAAGGGCGCCATAAGCCAGCGTAATCACCCCGAGAACGGCGCCCGCCGTGACCACGCCGGGCCAGCCAAAATGGGCGTACAGCCAGGACGATACCAGCGAACCGGATGCGCCGCCGATGAAGTAGCTGGTCATATAGCCGGCGGTCAGCCGGCTGCGCGCTTCGGGGCGCAGCCGGTAGAGGGCGCTGCTGTTGGTGACGTGCACGCCCTGGATCGCCAAGTCCTGCACCAGGATGCCGGCCAGCAAGGCCAGCACCGACACCTGGCCGAATGCGATCAGTCCCCAGGAACCCAGCAGCAACAGCAGTCCGACGCGGGTGGCCAGGTTGCCCAGGCCGCGGTCGGCCAGGCGGCCGAAGCGATTGGCGGCGTAGGCGCCGGCGGCGCCCGCCAGGCCGAACAGGCCGATGGTGGTGTTGCTGTATTGATAGGGCGGGCTGGCCAGCAGGAAGGTCAGCGGAGTCCACAGCATGCTGAAGGCCGCGAACAGCAGGCCGCCCAGCAGCGAACGGGCGCGGAACAGCGGTTCCTCGACGAACATGCGCAGGATGGAGCCCAGCAGGCGCGGATAGCTCAGCCCGGCCGGACTCTGGTGGCGCGGCAGCAGGCGCCACAGGGCCGCGGACATGATCAGCATCAGGATGGCGGCCACCCAGTACACGGTGCGCCAACTGCCCACGTCGGCGAGCGCGCCGGCGACGGTGCGGGCCAGCAGGATGCCCAGCAGCAGTCCGCTCATGACGGTGCCCACGGCCTTGCCCCGCTCGTGCGGCGCGGCCAGCGTCGCGGCGAAAGGCACCAGGATCTGGGCCACCACGGACAGCATGCCCGTCAGCGCCGTGCCCAGGATCAGCACGCCGATATTCGGGGCGAAGGCGGAAATCAGCAGGCCGCCCGAGGACAGCAGGTTCATCAGCACGATCAGGCTGCGCCGCTCGAACATGTCGCCCAGGGGCACGAGCAGCATCAGGCCCACCGCATAGCTCAGCTGCGCGGTGGTGACGATGCTGCCCGCCGTGGCGCTGGACAGCGAGAATTGCTCGCTGATCGTATGCAGCAGCGGCTGCGCGTAATAGTTGCTGGCGACGGCGAGGCCGGTGGCGACCGACATCAGCAGGAGGATGGGCGCGGTCAGGGCTGGCGTCTGGGAGGACTGGGTAGCGGAAGTCATGGATCTGGATCGGGGATGATGGCTGCGGAAGAAGGCCCGGCTCAGGCGCCGATGCCGCCAGGCGTTTCCTGGTCCTGCTTGATCAGCAGCTTCCTGAGGAGGCCGGCCAGTTGCTTGCGCTCGGCTGCGGACAGCGGTTCAAGCAGTTCGTTGAGGTCCTTCAGATAGTCCTTCAGCACCAGCTTGATGGTGCGCAAGCCCTCGGTAGTGAGCGACACGATGACGCCGCGCCGGTCTTCCGGATTGGGGCTGCGCGTGAGCAGGCCGGCCTGCTCCAGGCGGTCGAGCCGGTTGGTCATCGCGCCGGAGGTCAGCAGCAGGGCCTCCACCAGCTTCTGCGGATTCAGCGCGTAGGGCGAGCCGCTGCGGTACAGCGTGGCCAGCACGTCGAATTCGCCCTGGTGCAGGTCATAGTTGCGGAAGCTGCGGTTCACGTTGCGTGCCGCCAGCGCGTTCAGGCGGAATACGCGGGTGACGACGGACATGGCGGCGAAGTCCTGGGCGGGACATTCGGCGGTCCATTGCGAGATCACCAGATCGACGAGGTCATTCATGGGCTTGGGGATTTATTTTTACGTGAAGTATCTTAACATGAAGATAAATTGAGAGAGCGGGC
>NZ_JAOCAT010000058.1:0-17403 GCF_029839485.1 Achromobacter sp. GD03932 | reverse complement strand
GCCATCCGGCTGGGTCGTGACCTGGCCGGTGAACTCCTTGCCATTGACGGTCAGGGTGACGGTGTCGCCGACCTTGACGTCGCCGCCGACCTTACCGGTGACAGCGATGTCCTTGCCCGCTTCTTCGGCGTTGACGATGCCGTCGCCGGCGATCGTGTCGATGGTGATGGAGGCTTCCGGCGGCAGCGTGTCGACGACCGTCGACGTTTCGCCCGGCAATCCGGGAGTACCTACCTCGTTAGTATAGCTGCCGTCCGGCACCCTGACGGTCACGGTGCCTTCGAAATTGTTGGGTACTTCAAGATCACCGGTCCACTTGGTGGGGTCGGTCGGGTCGGGACGCAGGTTGGTAACCTTGCCGTTCTCAACGAGGACATCGTTGAGATCGAACCCGACAGGGCGCTCGGTGAACTTGAAGGTGACGGTACCGTCGTCGTTGATGGTGACAACGACGGAGGGGCGGACCGGAACGACAGGCGTCGTGCCGCCATCGTCGTCGTTGCCGCCCACGCCGCTGCCGGACATGCGCGGAAGAATATCGTTGCCGCGCGACGGGTTCGGATAGGCCAGGTCCAGCGGGGTCGTGGTTTCAAGAATGCGGGCCAGGCGCACGAAGCTGCTGCCGCCGGCATCGCCGCCGCCGGCCACGACGGCAGCGGTGGGATCCAGTTCATCGAACGGGTCGCGGCCGTCGCGCAGGGCGGCCAGCAAGCGGTCGGAGTCGGTGCCGGAGGGCGGAGCCACGGCCGCTTCGGACGGGTCGGCCAGGGGACCGGTCATGTCGCCGGTCACGGCAACTTCGCGGCCTTCGCCGATGACGATCGGCATGCCGTTCTCGACCTGAAGCGAAACCGTGGCGCCCGAGGCAGTGACGACGTCGCTGCCGGCGGGGACCTTGCTGCCTTGATGCAGTTCAGTCAGGGAACCGTCGCTATTGCGTATCCACGCGCGACCGGAGATTTCGTTGACGACTGCGGGAGAAGTGTTGGCCATGTTGGTTCCGTTTCAGGGAGTTATCCAAGATGGCCAGATACTAGATTGCGCCGCCGGCGCGGGATATTGTCCTCAAGGACAGTATCAGGAAGTAATTTTGATTTTGGCGTCGGCGGGGGCAGAAATGCCGTGGACGAGCAGGGCGAGCTGCAGGCGGTCGGTTACGCCCAGCTTTTCGAAAACGGCTGACAGGTGGGCCTTGACCGTGCGTTCGGTAATGCCCAGGGCTTCGGCGATCTGCGCATTGGCTTGGCCGCTGGAGGCATAACGGGCCACGGTGATTTCACGCTCCGTCAACACCCCGCCGTCCCAGGAGCTCTCGTCCTGAGCGCGTTCGGCAACCAGCTTGAGCAGGCGCGACACCAGCGAACGGCCCATCCAGATGCCGCCAGAGGCGACGACTTCCAGTGCCTGCGACAGCGAGGCGGCCGAGGCATAGCCGTGGCAATAGCCATGCGCGCCGGCGCCCAGTACCCGGGTGCCTTGCTCGTCGTTCGGACTGGGGCTGGCGACCACCACGTGCAGGTCCGCGAGCGTCGCGGCCCAGATGGGATCCTGCCAGGAAGGCAGCCGGGGCAGGTCCGCATCCAATACCGCCAGAGTGCGGCCCTGTTCGCGCCAGCGTTGCAGGTCGGCCAGGCCGCGCCCGCGGGCCGCCAGCCAGCGGGCCGGGTTCAGGCCGCGCCAATGCTGCCACAACAGGTCGTCGTGCGTAATCAACAGGACAGGAACGGGTTTCATAAAGCCTTGCAGCCCTCCTTTAACGTTCGGTAAAGGCATTCGCCTTGGCGCGCAGTATGGGCTTGAGCAGGTACTGCAGCACCGTGCGCTTGCCAGTCAGGATATGAACCTCCGCCACCATCCCGGGGATGATGGGCAACAGTTTGTCGCCTACCGTGCTGCGGTCCGTGCGGACCCGCACCACATAGTAGGAATTGCCTTTCTCGTCGGTCACGGTGTCCGCGCCGATTTGTTCCACCTTGCCTTCGAGGCCGCCGTAGATGGCGAAGTCGTAGGCCGTGAATTTCACTTCCGCCTTCTGGTCGGCATGCAGGAAGCCGATGTCGCGCGGCTGGATGCGGACCTCGAGCAGCAGCGTGTCGTCCTTGGGCACGATTTCGATGATGTCCTTGCCAGGCTGGACCACGCCGCCGACCGTGTTGTTGAACAGCGTCTTGACCGTGCCGCGCACCGGGGCGCGGACCTCGGCCAGCTTCACGCGATCGGCCAGCGCCAGCTTGCCTTGGCGCAGGGTAGCCAGCTTGGTGTTGGTTTCCGAGAGTTCGTTGCGGGCCTGGTTGCGGATGTTCAGTTCGGCTTCCTGGAGCTTGCTTTCGGCTTCCTTGATGGAGGCCTGGAAGCGGTCGATCTGGGCTTCGGCGCCTTTCTGTTCGCCGCAGTAGCGGGCCACGTCGCGTTGCAGGCGCAACAGGTCGACTTCGGACACGGCGCCGCTCTTGAGCAGGGGACGGGTCACCTGCAACTCGCGCGAGGTCAGGCCGCAGCTGGCCGAGGCCTGGTCGCGTTTGGCGATCGTTTCGCGCAGGTCTTCCTGGCGCTGCTTGAGCTGTTCGCGGGCAACGTTGACGGTGGCGTTCAATTCCGTGGTGCGCGCCTGCCACGCATTGCGCTCCATTTCCACCAGTCCGGGCGCCTGCGCCAACACTTCCGGGGGAGCCACGAAGGGGTCGCCGGTGGCCAAGGCCTGCAGGCGGGCCGCCTTGGCGAGCAGGGACAGGTATTCGGCGTTGTTCTCGCCCAGCGACGAGGCGAACCGGGTGGAGTCGATCTTCAGCAGGATTTCGCCGGCCTCGACTTCCTGGCCCGGACGCACCAGGATTTCCTCGACGATACCGCCGTCCAGACTCTGGATGATCTGGACCTGGCGCGAGGGTACGACCTTGCCTTCGCCGCGCACGACTTCGTCGATGCTGCCGGTACCGGCCCAGAACAGCAGCCCGCCGGTGGCCAGCAGGCTGACCCACAGCAGGATGCGCGAACCGCGCGCCTGCGATTCATGGATGACCCATTCCGCGTTGCCTACGTAGTCGGAGCGTTGCTGGGGCTTGCCTTTTTCGGTTCCGTCCAGCAGGCGGTCGAAGAAGAACACGAACACGCCGCGCAGCTTGCGCCACAAGCTTCCAAACAGGCCGTGCCGGGTTTCGCCAGGATTGTTCAGCATGGTTTCCTCAGCTTCCGCGTCCGACGCGTCCTTGACGCAGTGCCTCGACCACTTGCTCCTTGGGACCGTCGGCCACGATATGGCCGTTGTCGATCACGATCAGGCGGTCGACCAGGTCCAGCAGGGCGGTGCGGTGCGTGACCAGCAGGATCGTCTTGGTGGCGCTGGCTTCACCCAGCCGCTTGCGCAGCTGCGCTTCACTCTGGTGATCCATGTTGCTGCTGGGCTCGTCCAGCAGCAGGATGGGCGGATCGTTGATCAGGGCGCGGGCCACCGCCACCGACTGGCGCTGACCGCCGGAGAGGGATTCGCCGCGTTCGCCGATGATCATGTCGAAGCCATCGGGGTGCAGGTTGGCGAAGTCGGTGACGCCCGCCATGTTGGCGGCCGCCAGGATGCTGGCGTCGTCGGCGTAGGGCGCGCCCATCGCCAGGTTGTGCTTCAGGCTGCCATAGAACAGCAGCGGGTCCTGCGGCACGTGGCCGATGGCGCGGCGCACGTCGGCCGGATCGATCTGCCGCACGTCCACGCCGTCCAGCAGGACTGCGCCCTCGGTAGGTTGGTACAGCGCCAGGGCCAGCTTCTCCAGCGTGGTCTTGCCGGAGCCGATGCGGCCGATGATGCCGACCTTTTCGCCCGGCTTGAGCTTGAAGGACACTTTCTTCAGCACCGGCTGCTTGCTGCCGGGATAGCTGAAGGTCACGTCGCGGAACTCAATGCCGCCATGGAAGACCGGGCGATGCAGGAATTCGGCTTCCGCCGGACGTTCGATCGGCAGCTTCATATAGTTGTCGATCGAACCCAGCGAGGTGCGCGCGTTCTGGTACTGCATCAGCAGTCCGGCGACCTGGCCGAGCGGGGCCAGGCAGCGCCCGGCGATCATGGAGGCGGCGATGATGCCGCCCATCGATATGGCGGATTCCTGGGCCTGGTAGACGCCGATGATGACGACGGAAATCGACACCAGTTGCTGGATGGCCTGCACGAAGCCGACCGTGGACGACGAAATCAGCTTCAGTTTGCCGCCGGTCAGGGCGATGTACTCGGTGGCGCGCTCCCAGTTGCGCTGGATGGAGCCCTGCGCGTTGAGCGTCTTGACGGACTCCAGACCGGTCAGGGCCTCGACCAGGGTCGCATTGCGCTGCGACGAGGCCTGGTAGGAAGCCATGGTGAGGGATTCCATGCGGGCTTGCGCGGCCAGCGACACCAGCAGGATCAACACGATCGCGACCAGCGGCGGCAGCACCATCCAGGGCGAGATCCAGGCCAGCGCCAGCAGGAACAGCAGAATGAAGGGCAGGTCGACCAGGGTGGTGATGGTGGCCGATGCGATGAAGTCGCGGATGGATTCGAATGAACGCAGGTTGGCGGCGAAGGAGCCCACCGACACCGGCCGGCCTTCCATGCGCAGGTCCAGAACGCGTTCCATGATCTGCGCCGACAGGCGCACGTCGACCCGTTTGCTGGCGCTGTCGACCACGTGGGAGCGCGCAGTGCTCAGGATCATGTTGAAGATCACGACCAGGGTGATGCCGATGGCCAGCACCCAAAGCGTTTCGACAGCGTTGTTCGGCACGACGCGGTCATACACGTTCATGGTGAACAGCGGCATCGCCATCGCGAAGACGTTGATCAGCAGGGCGGCGATCAGCGCGTCGCGGTACAGGCGCCGGTTTTCCATGATGGCGGCCCAGAACCAATGGCGTTCGCGCACCTTGGCGACTTCGGGCGCGCGCGCGTCGAAACGGAACTGCGGGCGCACGAAGCACACCAGTCCGGTGTATTGCGCAGATAGTTCCGCGGCGCTCATTTCCATGGAGCTGCCGCCCAGTTCGGGGTGGCTGACGACGTAGTTTTCGCCGTCTTTCTTCAGCAGCAGGCAGGCGCGTTCGCCGTTGAGCAGCAGGATCGCGGGCAGCAGGTCTTGCGAAATGCTTTCCAGCGTGCGCTTGACCACGCGGGCCGAGAGCTGGGCACGCGCGGCGGCGCGCGGCAGCAATGCCGGCGTCAGCTTGTGTTCTTCCAGCGGCAGGCCAGCCGACAGCGCCTGAGCCGTCGCCGTCACGCCATGCAGCCGGGTGATTTCAACCAGGCAGTCCAGCAGCGGGTCGTCGTGCGCCGCGCGCGCGTCAGCGCGCCACTCCCGGGCCGCCATTTCAGATAACTTGTCCATCTTCGTCATCCAGCAGGTCGAGGTGTTCGGAGAGGCGCGCGCGCTGTTGCTTGCGCTGGGTCAGCTTTTGTTGAGCCTGGATAGGCAGGTCGGTCATACGCAAGGTGCCATTGGCTATCAGCGCGTCGATCAGGTCTTCCAGGACGCGGACGAAGTCCGCATCCAGTTGTGAGAAGTCGTTGCCCTGTTTCTGCATATGGTCTCCTTGCGCTTGCATCGCCTAGGGTTTGGCCTTGGGCGAGTTTACCGGGATGAACGTGGGCGGCAGGTTGCCCTCGTTGTATTGCACGCGCACGGGCGCCAGGCGGGCCGAGTCGGGGATCGTCGAGTTGCAGAGCTTGATGACTTCGTCGGAGACTTCCAGCTTGCCGTTTTCTTCAGGCATTTCGTTGCGCGCGGGCTGCAGCGACAGCGCCGGCAGCAGCGCGTGCGACAGCGCCAGCCAGCGGTATTGCGCGATCTGCAGGTCATACAGCGCGTTGGTCAGGGCGCGGCGCGATTCGAACAATTCGTTTTCGGTGTCCAGCAAGTCCAGCAGCGAACGCTGGCCGATCTGGAATTGCTGGCGGTAGGCTTCGCGCACCTTGGTGGTGGCCACTTCGTGGTCACGCAGGAAGGGCAGCTTCTGGCTCAGGCTGGCGACGTTGTTCCAGGCCACGGCCAGGTCCTGCTGCACATTGCGGCAGGTGTAGTCGCGGATGTCGCGCGCGGCATAGGACTGCGCGGAGGTCTGGCGCACGCGGGCGGAGTCGGAGCCGCCGCGATACAGGTTGTAGCTCATGACAACCTGGACGCTGGAGTTCTGGATGTCGCGGTTTTGCGGCGTCGGGTCGTTCTGGTCGCGGCCGGTGGCGGCCACGAACTCGAACTTGGGCGAGAAAGCGCCCTTGGACGAGGCGACGCCTGCCTGGGCGGCCTGCAGCCCGGCCTGCTTGGACAGGAAGCTGGGGTTGCGGCGCAGCGATTCGTTGAAATCGGCGGGTTTGACCGGCAGCTTGCCGCTGATATCGGGCGTGGGCTGCATCGCTTCAGGGGGCAGGGCACCGGTGACGCGCTGGAAACGCTGTTGCACGTCCAGCAGGTTGGCGGTTTCGGTCATCAGGTTGGTCTGGGCCAGCGCCAGGCGCCCGCCGGCCTGTTCCAGGTCGACGCGGCGGCCCACGCCCGATTCGGCGCGCTCATTGATCTGCTTGAGCGTTTCTTCGTGCAGGGTGTAGTTCTGGCGCGCCAGCAGTTCCATGTCGCGATAGCGCTGCAGGTCGATATAGGCCTGCACTGCGCCGAAGGCGGTGTTGTCGCTGGTCGCCAACAGGTCATAGAAGCGCGCCAGCTTGTCGAAGCCGGCTTGCTTGACGTCGTTGCTCGTACGGAAGCCGTCGAAAATCAGTTGACGCAATTCCACGCTATAGCCGGGGCGGTTCCAGCTCTGCGACCCGACTCCGGGCACGTTGTTGCGGTATTCGCGGCCCACGTAGCCTTGCGCATTGATCTGCGGGAAGAACGCGCCGCGAGCGACGGCCTGGCCTTCCAGCGAAGCCTGGAAATCATGGTACTTGGCCTGGATTTCCGGGTTGCTGAGCAGGGTCTGCTCGACGACCTGGTTCAGAGTGACCCCAGCTGCCCCGGAGGCGGGGGCTGCTGACTGTGCAAATGCCGCAGGAACGAATGCCAGGGCAAGGACCGAAGTCGTGCTTTTGAGCAAAAACGAAGCCATAGTGATTATTCGCGAGTCGAGTTAGGAATTAATGGCCGCCATATTGTGTGGAAATGTCAGATTTGACGAGTCAATATTTGTTAATTCTTGACGAAGTTTTCCGGTCGGCAGTTTGGGTTTCTTCGCGCATCATCTCTTAATTAGCTTGAATTTGCACTAATTTCGCGATATTCCAGATTTGTGATCCGGTTTAATGCAGGATAAATGCGGTTTATTGCGCTTTATTTCGCGGTTTGGGTGAACACGGCGCACAACGATTATATCGGTTTGATAATTTTGTATCTGTTTTAAATACCCGAATTTGTATCTGTAACTGTTTGGTTGCGGTTCGATTGAGGTATGGAAATAAGACGAAGTGACCTCGCCATGTCTTAGCATGGTAGTGCTGGTACTGGTATATAAGGTGCAATTGTACTAGGTTGAGACCCTGTGCATAATTCGCTCATGCCGCAGTGGCTGGCGCCCGGGATCGTTGTTTGAACCGCGCGCGGCACGAGCCGGATTGTCTATTTGCAGAGCGCATCCATGGCCCAAACTCTTTACGACAAACTCTGGGACGCCCACGTCGTCCATCAGGAATCAGACGGCACCTGTCTGCTCTATATCGACCGCCACCTGGTGCACGAAGTCACCAGCCCGCAGGCGTTCGAGGGCCTGGCGATGGCCGGCCGCAAGCCGTGGCGCACGGGCGCCAACCTGGCAGTCGCGGACCACAACGTGCCGACGCTGAACCGCGCCCAGGGCATCGACGATCCGATTTCGCGCTTGCAGGTGGACACGCTGGACGCCAACTGCGAAAAGTACGGCATCACCGAATTCCGCATGAATGACCTGCGCCAGGGCATCGTGCACGTGATCGGCCCGGAGCAGGGCGCGACCCTGCCCGGCATGACCGTGGTCTGCGGCGACTCGCACACCAGCACGCACGGCGCCCTGGGTGCGCTGGCCTTCGGCATCGGCACTTCCGAAGTGGAGCACGTGCTGGCGACCCAGACGCTGCTCATGAAGAAAGCCAAGAGCATGCTGATCAAGGTCGACGGCGAATTGCCCTTCGGCTGTACGGCCAAGGACGTGGTCCTGCACATCATCGGCATCATCGGCACGGCCGGCGGCACGGGCTACGCCATCGAGTTCGCCGGCAGCACGATCCGCGCCCTGTCCGTGGAAGGCCGCATGACCGTCTGCAACATGGCCATCGAAGCCGGCGCTCGTTCCGGCATGGTGGCGGTGGACGACAAGACCGTCGAGTACTTCCGCGGCCGTCCCTTCGCGCCCACGGGCGTGCTCTGGGATCAGGCGGTGGGCTACTGGCGCACCCTGCATACCGATGAGGGCGCCAAGTTCGACGCCGTGGTGCAAGTCAACGCCCGCGACATCAAGCCGCAGGTCACCTGGGGCACGTCCCCGGAAATGGTGCTGCCGGTGGATTCCCGCGTGCCGGACCCCGATCGCGAAAAAGACGACGTGCGCCGCAGCGGCATGGAGCGCGCCTTGCAGTACATGGGCTTGAAGCCGAACACGCCGCTTACCGATATCCGCGTGGATCGCGTGTTCATCGGTTCTTGCACCAATTCGCGCATCGAAGACCTGCGCGCGGCTGCGGCGGTCGCACGCGGCAAGCATGTGGCCTCCAATGTGCGCCAGGCCATGGTGGTGCCGGGCTCGGGCCTGGTCAAGCAGCAGGCCGAGCGCGAAGGGCTGGACAAGATCTTCATCGAGGCGGGCTTTGAGTGGCGCGAGCCGGGCTGCTCCATGTGCCTGGCCATGAACGCCGACCGCCTGGAACCGGGCGAGCGTTGCGCCTCCACCTCGAACCGCAATTTCGAGGGCCGGCAAGGGCAGGGCGGGCGCACCCATCTGGTCAGCCCGGCCATGGCCGCCGCAGCCGCCGTCGCCGGCCATTTCGTCGACGTCCGCACTTTCCGTTAAGCGTCACGCACCGAGTATCGACATCATGCAAGCATTTACCACTCACGAAGGCCTGGTGGCTCCGCTCGACCGCGAAAACGTGGACACGGACCTCATCATTCCCAAGCAGTTCCTCAAATCCATCCAGCGCACCGGCTTTGGTCCGAACCTGTTCGATGAACTGCGCTATCTGGACCATGGCGAACCCGGCATGGACAACAGCAAGCGTCCGCTGAATCCGGATTTCGTGCTGAACCAGCCGCGTTACCAGGGCGCTTCGGTGCTGCTGGCGCGCAAGAACTTCGGCTGCGGCTCCAGCCGCGAACATGCGCCCTGGGCGCTGACGCAGTTCGGTTTCCGCGCCATCATCGCGCCGTCCTATGCCGACATTTTCTTCAACAACAGCTTCAAGAACGGTCTCTTGCCCATCGTTCTGTCGGAACTGGAAGTCGCGCGCCTGTTCGACGAAGTGAAGGCTTTCCCCGGCTACAAGCTGCGCGTCGACCTCGACCGCCAGGTCGTGGTGGCCGCGGATGGGCGCGAGATGGGTTTCGACATCGAACCCTTCCGCAAGTACTGTCTGCTCAACGGCTTTGACGATATCGGGCTGACCCTGCGCCAGTCGGACAAGATCCGCGCTTTCGAGGCCGAGCGCCTGGCCCGTCATCCGTGGCTGGAAAGCCGTCCCATCGCCTGACGCCACCATTCTTCTGATTACAGGATCGTTTTCGTATGACTCACAACATCGCAGTCTTGCCGGGTGACGGCATCGGCCCGGAAATCGTCGAACAGGCCGTGCGCGTCCTGAAGGCGCTGGACGTGTCCTTCGATATCAAGCAAGCGCCCGTGGGCGGCGCCGCCTTCGATGCGTTCGAGCATCCGCTGCCGCCGGCCACGCTGAACCTGGCCAAGGAATCGGACGCCGTGCTGTTCGGCGCCGTGGGCGACTGGAAGTACGACAGCCTGCCGCGCGAGTTCCGCCCCGAGCAGGCCATTCTGGGCCTGCGCAAGGCGCTGGGCCTGTTCGCCAACCTGCGTCCGGCCATCCTGTATCCGGAACTGGCCAGCGCTTCGTCGTTGAAGCCCGAGATCGTGTCCGGCCTGGACATCCTGATCATCCGCGAACTGACTGGCGACATCTATTTCGGCACGCCGCGCGGCGTGCGTTCCTCGCCCGACGGCGCCTTCACCGGCGAACGCGAAGGCTACGACACCATGCGCTACGCGGAATCCGAAGTGCGCCGCATCGCACGCATCGGCTTCGAATCGGCGCGCAAGCGCAACAAGAAGCTGTGCAGCGTGGACAAGGCCAACGTGCTGGAGACCTCGCAGTTCTGGCGCGACATCGTCATCGAAGTGGCGCGCGAGTATCCCGACGTGGAACTGTCGCACATGTATGTCGACAACGCCGCCATGCAGCTGGTGCGTAACCCGCGCCAGTTCGACGTCATCGTGACCGGCAATCTGTTCGGGGACATCCTGTCCGACGAAGCGGCCATGCTGACGGGCTCGATCGGCATGCTGCCTTCGGCTTCGCTGAACGCCGGCGGCCAAGGCTTGTACGAGCCCAGCCACGGTTCCGCGCCCGATATCGCCGGCCAAGGCATCGCCAATCCGCTGGCAACCATCCTGTCCGCGGCCATGCTGCTGCGCTATTCGCTGAATCTGGCGCCGCAGGCTGACCGCATCGAGGCCGCCGTGCGCCGTGTGCTGGCCGACGGCCTGCGCACCGCCGACATCTTCGAGCCGGGCACGACCAAGGTCGGCACGGCGCAGATGGGCGACGCAGTGCTGAAAGCGCTGGCCTGATCTTCTCGGGATCGAGCCGCCGGGCGCCCGTGCGCCTGGCGGTTGAAGCGCCGTAAAACAAGGGGCAGCCCGGCTGGGTCGCCCCTTGTTTTGCTGTTGTGGCATCGCCTCGAAAGCGCTCTGTATCCATTGCGGCCCCTATTATTTCTAGCTGCGCCGCAACATCCGGCCGTGCATTCTGATAAATTGTTGAATTGCACGGCTTTTTCCCCTGGACCCTAGTCTCCACACCTTTAAAGAGCGATTGAAATGAATCAAGCAGTAGGCCTTGTCGGCTGGCGCGGTATGGTCGGCTCGGTGCTCATGCAACGCATGCGCGACGAGAACGACTTCGCACTGATCGAACCGGTGTTTTTCTCCACCAGCAACGCTGGCGGCGCCGCGCCCACTTGGGCCACTGGCGCAGGCCCGCTGCAAGACGCCTACAACATTGACGCTCTGAAAAAACTGCCGATCATCGTGACGGCGCAAGGCGGCGACTACACCTCCGAGGTCTATCCCAAGCTGCGCGGCGCAGGCTGGAACGGCATCTGGATCGATGCCGCCAGCACCCTGCGCATGGCCGATGACGCCATCATCGTGCTGGATCCGGTCAACCGCCCGGTCATCGACGCGGCGCTCAAGCGCGGCGTGCGCAACTTCATCGGCGGCAACTGCACCGTCAGCTGCATGCTGATGGGCCTGGCCGGCCTGTTCAACAACGACCTGGTCGAATGGATGACCTCCATGACCTACCAGGCTGCTTCCGGCGGTGGCGCGCAGCACATGCGCGAGCTGCTGACCCAGTTCGGCGAGATCAACGGGTCGGTCAAGTCGTTGCTGGACGATCCCGCGTCGGCCATCCTGGAAATCGACCGCGGCGTGCTGGCCAAGCAAAAGGATCCGGCGCTGCCCCACGAGCACTTCGGCGTGCCGCTGGGTGGCAACCTGATTCCCTGGATCGACAAGGATCTGGGCAACGGCATGTCCAAGGAAGAGTGGAAGGGCGAGGTCGAGACCAACAAGATCCTGGGCCGCGGCGCCGCCTTCGGCACGCCCGCCACGCCGATCGACGGCCTGTGCGTGCGCATCGGCGCGATGCGCTGCCACAGTCAGGCGCTGACCATCAAGCTCAAGCGCGATGTGCCGCTGGACGAGATCGAAGCGCTGATCGCCGAAGGCACGCAGTGGGCCAAGGTCGTGCCCAACACCAAGGAAGCCACGGTTTCCGCGCTGACGCCGGTCGCTGTTACCGGCACGCTGGACATTCCCGTGGGCCGTCTGCGCAAGCTGTCGATGGGCTCGCAGTACCTGGGTGCTTTCACCGTGGGCGACCAGCTGCTGTGGGGCGCCGCCGAGCCGCTGCGCCGCATGCTGCGCATCGCGCTGGCCGAAGCCTGACGCCGTTGCAGGCGGCGTTCGGCGCCGCCTGAGCAGGCACGCAAGGCAAGCAAGGGCACCTCAGGGTGCCCTTGCCGTTTGCAGGGCGTCTGTACCGTGCCGGCGGACAGGCCCGCCAGCAAGCGCGGCCGGGCCTTTCAGGTTTGTGAAATGCGCATGATCCATTACACTTTTCCCGTGAATTGATGCCAGTTCTCACCGATATGGCGTGATCCGGCTCCAGCCCGCAAGTCGACTACAAGACGGAATTCCAGCTTATGACCCAGCGTTCGCGCCAAGTGAAGCATGCCCGCCGTTTAAAAGCCCTGCAGTGGGCGATTGCGCTGGCGATTGGCTCAAGCGTGTGCAGTACCGCCATGGCCATGCGCGTGGGGCATTCGCGGGTGGTTTCCGTGCCGGGCGCGCCGCTGCAGGCGGTGGTGGGATTGCAGGAACTCACGCCCGAGGAAATCGCATCGCTCAAGGTGTCGGTGGCCGACGAGGCGTCCTGGCAACGCGCGGGCCTGAAACCGCCGGTCCCGCTGGCAAGCATGGTGGTCCGGGTTGAGGACGGCCTGGACGCCACGCGCAAGAATCTGCGCGTGCGGGCCTCGCAGCCGCCGGCCAGCGGCGCGGTTGATCTGCTGCTGGATATCAGCTCCAGCTCCGGGCAGCGCCAGGTGCAGGTCAGCATCCTGGTGCCGTTGCGCGGCACCACGGCCGATGTGACGCCGGCCGCGGTCGGCACGCCGGGGCGTGCGGCGGGATCACGTTCGGTCAACGTGAAGTCCGGCGACAATCTTTTCGCGATCGCGCAGCGCAATGCCGTGCCCAACGCGTCGGTCTATCAGATGCTGGTGGCCTTGTGGCGCGCCAATCCCGAGGCATTCATCCAGAACAATATGAATCTGGTGAAGGCTGGCCAGAGGTTGACGATTCCCGACGCGGCCACCGTGCGCGCGGTGGATCCGGCCGAAGCGCGGCGCATCTTCAATGAGCATGCCGAGGCATTCGCGAAGTACCGCGCGCGCATCGGCGCGGCGGCCGGCGCGAATCCGTCCGTGGTCCAGGGGCAGGGCGCGGCTTCGGGCAGCGTTGCGCCTCCCGCTGATGCCGGGGCGGCCAGCGCATCGCCGCCGCAGGATCGCGTTCGCTTGTCCTCCGGGCAGGCGCAAGACAGCGCGTCGGCTCAAGCCGAGGCGCAGGCTGACGCCAGGACGTCGAGCGAGCGCGCCATGGCCGATGTCCAGGGGCGTGTGAGCCAACTGCAGAGTAATGTCGACGATTTGAACAAGGCGGTGGCACAGCAGGGCGCCGCTGGTGCAACGGGCGCTTCGGGTGCAACCGGCGCTTCGGGTGCAACGGGCGCTTCGGGTGCAGCGGGCGCTTCGGGTGCCGCGGGCGCTTCGGGTGCAGCGGGCGCTTCGGGTGCAACGGGCGCTTCGGGTGCAGCGGGCGCTTCGGGTGCAACGGGCGCTTCGGGTGCAGCGGGCGCTTCGGGTGCAACGGGCGCTTCGGGTGCAACGGGCGCTTCGGGTGCGGCGGGTGCTTCGGGTGCAACGGGCGCTTCGGGTGCGGCGGGTGCTTCGGGTGCAGCGGGCGCTTCGGGTGCAACGGGCGCTTCGGGTGCGGCGGGTGCTCCGGGTGCGGCAGGCGCTTCGGGCGCTGCGGGTGCGGCAGGCGCTGCGGGTGCGGCAGGCGCTTCGGGTGCAGCGGGCGCTTCGGGTGCAACGGGCGCTTCGGGCGCTTCGGGTGCAGCGGGCGCTTCGGGTGCAGCAGGCGCTCCGGGCGCGGCAGGCGCTCCCGGCGCAACAGGAACGGCAGGAGCCGCGAGCACTCCCGGCGCCGCCGGCGCTTCTGGGACACCTTCGCCAGATCAGGCCGCCGGTACGCCGGCAGGCAAGGATTCTGCCTCGGACATGCCTGCGTGGCTGGCCGGCAATCTGCTCGTTATCGTCACCGCAGTGCTGGCGCTGATCGCATTCGCGATTGCCTGGCTCTTGCGCCGGGCCGGCGCGCGGCGCGGGGACGATGACGAGGAAACCTACGAATTCAACGAGCCAGCGCTGGATACGGCGGCGCTGAACCGCAAGCTCGGAAGCATCAATCTCGACCTGGACGAACCGCCCACGGACGAACCGCACCGTGTCGGCGGGCCACGGGTTTGATACATGTCTAGAGTTGCATTGGGGCTGGCGTATGACGGCTCCGCCTGGCAGGGTTGGCAGACACAGCCGCATCGGCAAACGGTGCAGGACACGCTGGAGGCCGCCCTGGGCAGTTTTTGTGGTGTGGAAGGGCCGGTCGCGACCATCTGCGCCGGCCGTACGGACACCGGTGTGCACGGCGCGATGCAGGTAGTCCATCTGGACACCGAGCTCGATCGCCGGATGGAATCCTGGGTCCGGGGGGTGAATGCCTTCCTGCCACCCAGTATTTCGGTCCAGTGGGCGCAGCCGGTATCGGACGAATTCCACGCGCGATTTTCCGCGCGCGCCCGCACCTACGTTTATCTGTTGTGGCGCGGCCGCGTTCGGCCTGCGTTGTGGGCCGGGCGGGCTGGCTGGTGTTTTCAGCCGCTGGACGTCGATGCCATGCGGGCCGCGGCAAACGCCTTGCTGGGCGAGCATGACTTTTCCAGCTTCCGTTCCTCGCAATGCCAGGCCAAGCATCCCGTGCGTCATCTCTACCGGCTGGACATCGATGAACGCGGGCCGTTCCTGGTGTTCACCCTGAAGGCCAATGCCTTCCTGCATCATATGGTGCGCAACATCATGGGCGCACTATTGCAGATCGGGCAAGGGCGCGAATCGGTGGACTGGATGGCGCAGTTGCTGTCCTGGCGCGACCGCAAGCGGGGCGCGCCGACCTTCGCGCCCGATGGGCTGTACCTGTCCGCCATCGATTATCCGGAAGCGTTCGGCCTGGATGAGCTCGACGGGGGATCGCAGTTGCTGTCGCCGTTTACTCAAACCTATTAGGGATGTCGCCGGCAACGGCGATGCCTGTCCATATCCGATGGAGGCTCTTGCCATGCAACGCCGCGCGTTTTTGAAGCAGACCGCCCTGGGCGGCGCCGCCCTGGTCGCTCCGGCGTTCGCGCAGGAAGTCCCGTCGACCGAGGAAAACGCCAGCGCTGTCCCGTCGGAACCGCCGTCGGCTCCGCAAGAGGCTCCGGCCAGTCCGCCGCCCGCTCCGGTGGCCGCGCCCGAAGCGCCCGCGGTGGTGGCAGCCCCATCCAAAGTCGCATGGCGGCTGGCCTCCAGTTTTCCCAACGAGTCTCCCACCTTGTTCGCCGGCGCCGAAGACGTGGCGCGTTACGTGAACGAGGTGACCGACGGGCGCTTCAGCATCGAGATCTTTCCCGCCGGCGACCTGGTGCAGCCGGGCCAGGTGCTGGAAGCCGTGCAGCACCGCGTCGTCGATTGCGGCCATACGGCGTCGACCCGCTACTTCGATATCGACCCTGCGCTGTGCTTTGACGCCGGCGTGCCGTTCGGCCTGAACACGCGGCAGATGAATGCGTGGATGACGCAGGGCGAAGGCCTGGCGCTCACGCGCGTGCTGTTCGACAAGTACAACATCCTGAACTTTCCCTGCGGCTATACCGGCGCGCAGATGGGCGGCTGGTTTCGCGGGGAAATCAAGACCGTGGACGACCTGCGGGGGCTCAAGGTGAAGGCCGGCGGGTTCGCCCGCCATGTGCTGGCGCGGATGGGCGCGACGCCCGTGGACGTTCCGGTGGCCGAAGCCTATGGCGCGCTGGAGCAGGGCGTCGTGGACGCCGTGGCGTGGATCGGCCCGTACGACGATGAAAACCTGGCGCTCTATAAAGTGGCCAGGAATTACTATTTTCCGGGCTGGTGGGCGGGCACGCTGCAGCTGTCCTTGTATGTGAACCAGGACGCCTACGACGAGTTGCCCAAGCCGTATCAGTCCGCTTTGACGCTGGCATGCCGCATGGCGACTGCCAACATGATCGCCAAGTACGACGCTGGCAATCCGGATGCGCTGCGCCGGCTGGTGTCGCGCGGTGCGCAGTTGAAGGCGTTTCCCAAGCCGGTCCTGCAGGCGAGCTACGAGGCGTCGCTGGCCGCCTACCAGGAAATGAGCGCCAAGGATCCCATGTTCAAGAAGCTGTACGACAGCATGGCGGCGTTTCGTGACAAGGAAACGCCCTGGTTCCGTCTGGCCGAGGGCAGTTTCGACAATCTCGTGGCCACCATGGGCCAGCCCGCCGCGTAGGCGGTGCCTGCACGCCGGATATACTGATTCGACCAGCCGCGCAGGGCGGCCAAGCAAGCGAAGAGTTTCATGCGCACACGCATCAAGATCTGTGGATTGACCCGGGAACAGGACATCGACGCCGCCGTTGCGGCGGGCGTCGATGCGATCGGTTTTGTGTTTTACGCCAAGAGCAAGCGTTGCCTGACGCCGACGCGCGCAGCTCAGTTGCGGCGCATGGTGCCGGCCTTTGTCGACGTGGTGGCCTTGTTCGTGAATGCGCAAGAGGCCGAGGTGCAGGCCGTGCTGGACCAGGTCAAGCCGGAGCTGCTGCAGTTCCATGGTGATGAAACGCCGCAGGATTGCGCGCGCTACGGTCATCGCTTTCTAAGGGCATTCCGTGCCGGCGCGCCCGGTCTGGATACCGCGGAAAGCCTGGCCTCTTCGTGCCGCGCCTATGGCGAAGCCGCGGGCTGGCTGTTCGACAGCTACAGCGCGGGATACGGCGGCAGCGGCCATGGCTTCGACTACACCCTGTTAGACGAGGTGAGGGCCGATCCGGTGTCGCGGCCCCTGATTCTGTCGGGCGGCTTGAACGCAGAAAACGTCGGGCAGGCGGTGGAATTGGTCAGGCCTTGGGCGGTCGATGTGAGTAGCGGCGTGGAGCTTGAGCAAGGAGTTAAAAGTTCTGATAGAATTTCGTTCTTCGTTGCTGCAGCGCAAGCGGCAGACGCGAAGCTGAAGGGAAATTAGTTAGTGCAGTGCAGGCGGTTTGAAGCGGTGCGGCAATGCTGAAAAGCGGTGCTTAAAGTTTCTTGGAACAAGTTCCTAAGAACGGACTCTTCAAAACGCGTTGCGCAAGGAAGTTTGAAGGCATGCGAAAGTAAACGCCGCAAATTTCGAAGCGCAATAAATAATGCAAAAAATCTTGTTAGACGATTTGCATAGTTTAAAAAAGCACTATATAATTCTTCTTCTTTGCAGGCGGTTAGCTCAGCTGGTTAGAGCGCCACGTTGACATCGTGGAGGTCGTTGGTTCGA
>NZ_JAOCAT010000057.1:0-17701 GCF_029839485.1 Achromobacter sp. GD03932 | reverse complement strand
TTGGGGCTGATGCCGAGTACCGCCGCGGCCTGCTTTTTCACGCCGTTGCAGCGCTCCAGCGTTGCCAGGATCAGGCGGCGGTCCGCCTCCGCCAAGGTTTCTCCCACAGGCACGCTGACCTGGCCACCCTCGCCCTCGCCCGCCGGCGACACCCGCGGCGTCAGCATGTCCACTTCCAGCGTGTCGCCGTCCGCCATGATGAAGGCGCGGCGCACGTAGTTCTTGAGTTCGCGCACATTCCCCGGCCATGCATACTGCTGCAGCGCGGCCAGCGCGCGCGGCGAGAATTCCTTGCTCTTGCCGGATTCCTGGTTCAAGCCTTGCAGGAAGCGATTCGCAAGGAACAGGATGTCGTCACCGCGCTCGCGCAGCGCCGGCAACTTGATGGGGAAGACGCTCAGCCGGTAATAAAGATCCTCGCGCAGTTTGCCTTCCTTCACTGCTTGCTCGGGATCGCGGTTGGTCGCGGCGACGATCCGGATATCGCAGGCGATCTCCCGATTGGTGCCCACGCGCATGAACTGCCCGGTCTCCAGGACCCGCAAGAGCTTGACCTGCAGGTCAAGCGGCATTTCGGTCACTTCGTCCAGGAACAGGGTGCCGCCGTCGGCGCGCTCGAAGTAGCCCTTGTGCTGGCGGTCCGCGCCGGTAAAGCTGCCGCGCTCGTGCCCGAACATTTCGCTTTCGATCAGGTTGGGCGAGATTGCGCCGCAGTTCACCGCAATCAGCGGCCGCTGGCGGCGCGCGCTGAGTTCATGGATGGCGTGCGCGGCCAGTTCCTTGCCCGTGCCGCTTTCGCCGATCAGCAAGGTCGTCACATTGGTCTTGGCCACGCGGCCGAGCTGCCGATAGAGCTCTTGCATGCAGTCCGACGCACCGTACATCTTGCCGTAGCGTCCCGGCTCCTCGAATGGGGCGCCCGAAAGCTCGCTGCCCGAATTCGCATTCACTCGCGCGAAGATGCCATTCAAGCGCTCCATGCAGATCGGCTTGACCAGGTAATCGGTGGCCCCAAGTCGCAAGGCCTGCACCGCGTTGTCGACGGTGCCGTGCCCCGTCATCACGACGACCTCCGCGCTGGCGGCGGCCTCGCTCTTGAAGATCTCCATGCCGCTGCCCTCGGGCAGGCGGATGTCGGTCAACACCAAGTCGGGCGCATGGCGCTCCAGCTGGATCAGCGCATCCTTGACGCTCGCTGCCAAGGCCACGGAAAAACCGCTTTCGCGTCCGATCTCGGCCAGGGTTTCGCGTATCGTGGGGTCGTCATCAACGATCAGCAGATGAGGCATGCTTGCTCCGTATCGCGGATGTTGTTGTAAGTCCTTCAGCATAGCGACTACAGGTGGGCCGGGGGTAAATGTTCGATACTTTCCACCAAGATTTTCGAATACTTGCAAATCGTCGCATCCTGCCCTGGTCCAGTTCACTAGCATGGGTTGTGACGTTCACGGTCCGTGCAGGACCCAGGAATCAGCATGCCGAATCGCACCCCGAACGCCGCGCGCGCGCCGGCGCAGGCGTCCCCGGACGTACTGACCGACGCGTCGGGCCTGTCGCCCGTGATGCAGAAGCTCGGCGTCCAACTGCAGTTGGCTGCGGCCACCGACGCCAGCGTCTTCATCGTGGGCGAAAGCGGAACTGGCAAGGAAATCGTGGCGCGCGCCATCCACGACGCCAGCGAACGCCGGGAACAGCCCTTTGTGGCCGTGAACTGCGGCGCCATCAGCGGCAGCCTGGCGCATGCCGAATTGTTCGGCCATGAAAAAGGCAGCTTCACCGGCGCTGTGGCACAGAGCGCCGGCTACTTCGAGTACGCCAGCGGCGGCACGCTGTTCCTGGACGAAGTGACCGAAATGCCACCGGACCTGCAGGTCAACTTCCTGCGCGTGCTGGAGGCCGGCACTTATCAGCGCGTGGGCGGCTCGGACCTGCTGCGCGCCAATGTCCGCATCATCTGTGCCAGCAACCGCGATCCCTTCGCCTCCGTCGCGCAGGGCCGCCTGCGCCAGGACTTCTTGCACCGGCTGCTGGTGATTCCGTTGCGCGTGCCGCCATTGCGCGAGCGCGGCGACGATGCGCTGGTGCTGGCGCACTGGTTCCTGAATACCCTGAACACCGCCAACGGTACGCAGAAGACCTTCTCCGCGCAGATGCTGGATGCGATCTCCCTGCATGATTGGCCAGGCAATGTCCGCGAGCTGCGCAACGCCGTGCAGCGCGCGTTCATCCTGGCCGACGGCGAGCTCGAGGACGAGTTGTTGCCGCGGAACCGCGGCGGGCAGCATGCCATGCTGCGCGACGGCGCGTTGACACTGCCCATCGGCATGTCGCTGGGCCAGGCACAGCGCGCATTCATCCTGGCGACGCTGGCCCATCACGCGGGCGACAAGCGCAGCGCCGCCGAGACTCTGGGCTTGAGTCTGAAGACGCTCTACAACCGGCTCGACGACTACGAGAAGGACTAGCGGGATCCCGCCGGCACGTGAGCATCCGGACCGCGCGGGGAAGCATTTCTTACCGCTTCCTTGTAATACTGGGCCGGCGCCGCCCGCGCGCCGGACGCCCCCCGCCCGCTGCGGCACCTGGCATGGTCTTTGCTTGAGTTTCAGGATGAGCTGCCCGTCGGCAGCCGCTGTCCAGGAGACTCGATTGGTCTACCCCTCGCAAGAATTGCGCCTGCGTCAGCAGATGACGCTGGCGCCCCGCCTGCAGCAATCCGTCAAGCTGCTGCAGATGACCGCCCTGGAGTTCACCACCGCGGTCGAGCAGGCCCTGGCCAGCAATCCCTTCCTGGAAGACGCCGATGAGCAGGAGGCCGAAGCAGGCCCCGCCGTTGCGGTCTTTCCTCCTTTGGCGGACGGCGCCGATCCGGCTCCGCCGGAACCCGTCCCGCAGGAAGAACCGCCGCTGCCGGACGGGCCGGCCTACTCCGGCGACTATCCGATACGCGGCCAGGGCGACGGCCCCGAGCGTGACCAGGGCCTATGGGCCGCGTCCACGCTGTCCATGAGCCAACGGCTGTCGCTGGAGCTGGGCAACTATCAGTTGGCGCCGCGCGACCGGCTGTTGGCGGAGTACATCATCGATGCACTGGATGACGACGGCTACCTGCGGGTGCCGCTCGCCAGCCTGTGGGGCGATGCGCGCCGCGGCGCCGAAGCCGTCCCCGACGAAGGCGAATGGATGACCGCGCTGCGCCTGGTCCAACAGCTGGATGCGCCTGGACTGGCTGCGCGCGACCTGGCCGAATGCCTGTTGCTGCAATTGGCGGCAGCGACCGGCATCGGCGACGCGCTACGCGCCCTGTCCATGCGCATCGTGGCCGAGCAGCTCGAGCGGCTGGCCCGCAACGACTGCGCCGGCCTGCGCCACCAGCTGGGCTGTTCTGAAGAGGCCTTGCGCGAGGCTTGCGCGCTGATCCGCAGCCTGGACCCGAAACCGGGAGGCCGCTACAGCGCCGAAGCGCCCGTCTACGTCGTGCCCGACGTGTTCGTCGACAAATGGCAATCGCGCTGGCGCGTGCTGCCCAACCGCAACGCCATGCCCCAGGCGAGGCTGCACCATACCTATGCCGAACTGTTCCGGCGCGCCCGCCTGGACGACCGCAGCCCCATGGCCCAGGAGCTGCAGGAAGCCCGCTGGCTGGTGCGCAACGTCGAACAGCGCTACATCACGATCCAGCGCGTGGCCGAAGCCATCGTCAAGCGCCAGCAGACCTTTTTCGAATATGGCGACGTGGCCTTGCGGCCGTTGATGCTGCGCGAGGTCGCCGATGACCTGGACATGCACGAATCCACGGTGTCGCGCGCCACTGTCGGCAAGTACATGGTGACGCCGCGCGGGGTGTTCGAATTCCGTCACTTCTTTTCCCGCGAACTGGCCACCGACACTGGCGGGTCCTGCTCCGCCACGGCCGTGCGGGCCCTGATCAAGGAAATGGTCGAGGCCGAGGACCCGGCGATGCCGCTGTCGGACGTGGCCTTGACCCAGCAACTGGCGGCCAACGGCATCCTGCTGGCGCGGCGAACGGTCTCGAAGTACCGCGGGCAATTGCGCATGCCGCCCGCGGAATTGCGCCGCCGCCATTAGGCCGTCGCAGGTCAGGGCCGGGCCTGCTGCCCCGGCCTGCCGGGCGCACTGTCCAGCATGCCTTGCACGCGTTCGGACAGCTTGTCGAGCTGGAAGGGTTTGACGATCAGCTCCAGCCCCTGTTCAAGAAAGCCCTGGCCGCGCGCCGCGCTTTCCGCGTATCCGGTCATCAGCAGTACGCGCAGGCCAGGACGCGCCACGCGCGCGGCGTCGGCCAATTGCCTGCCATTGAGTCCCGGCAGCCCCACATCGGTCACCAGCAGGTCGATGCTGCGCGCGGACTGCAACACCTCCAGTCCGGCCTCGCCGTCCACGGCGGTCAACACCTCCAGGCCGAGTTCGGCCAGGCATTCGCGCACCATCTCGCGCACGTTCGCATCGTCTTCCACCACCAGCACGACTTCCTTGCGCGCCGCGCCGCGCGTAGCGGCCGCCGGGAGTTCGCCGTGCTGCACGCTTTCGGGCGCGCCGTCATGGCGCGGCAGGAACAGCCTGACCGTAGTGCCCACGTCCACCGTGCTCTCCAGGCTGGCCGCGCCGCCAGCCTGCTTGGCGAAGCCATAGATCATGGACAGGCCCAGCCCGGTGCCCTGGCCCAAGGGCTTGGTGGTGAAGAACGGGTCGAACGCGTGCGCCAGCACGTCCGGCGGCATGCCGCAGCCCACGTCCTTCACCGATACTTCCACGTAGCGTCCCGCATGCTCCCCGGCGCATTGCGACAGGAGCGGATCGTCCGGCTCCACGTTGCGCGCGGCAACCGTCAGCGCGCCGCCGTTGGGCATGGCGTCGCAGGCGTTGATCACCAGGTTCAACATGGCGTTCTCGAACTGGTTCTTGTCACAGCAGACCGTCCACAGTTCCGGCTGCAGGTCCAGCCGCAGCGCCACGCGTTCGCCGGTATAGCGGTGGAACAGCGCCACCATGGATTGCAGTGCGGACGCCGCGCAGAACGGCTTGGGGTCGATGGGCTGGCGGCGCGAGAACGTCAGGAGCCGCTGCGTCAGGTGCGCGGCCCGGTTCGCGGAATCCATGGCGACGTCGACGAAGCGCAGCGCCTGTTCCGGCGCGCCCGCCGTGATCTTGCGCTCCACCAGGTAGAGCGCGCCCGAGATCCCCTGCAGCATGTTGTTGAAATCATGGGCGATGCCGCCCGTCAGGCGCCCCACCGCCTCCATTTTCTGCGACTGCCGCAGCGCGTTCTCGGTGTCGTGCAAGGCCTCGGCCTGCAGCTTGAGGTCGGTATCGTCCCGGCCGGTCATGTACAGGCTGTCCTGGGTCCAGGACATGCTCCAGGTTATCCAGCAATAGCCACCCTCGCGCTTGAGCAGGCGGTTCTCGAGATGCTTCGCACCAGGACGGGGGCCGGCGTCGCCGGACGCCCAGCTCCACGCCGCCAGCGTCGCCGCCAAATCCTCCGGATGGATCAGCTCGCGCAGCGCCATCGACATGAATTGCTCGGGAGTCCAGCCCAGGATGGGCCGCACCGCGGGGTTGACGCTGGCGAAGCACCCTTGGCGGTCGATCACCGCGAGCAGCTCCGGGGAAAGACGCCAAATGCGGTCACGCTCCGCGATCGCATCCTCGACGCGCTGTTCCAGCGTCCGTGCGTACTGCGAGCGCTCGACCGCGGCGCACATGCGCTCGGCCACTTCCTCGATGAACGCGATGTCGCTGCTCTTGAGCCTGCTGCCCGACCCGGGACATGCCAGCATCGCGCCTGCATGCCGGCCCCAGCGCCGCAGCGGCACGACGATGGCCCATGGGCGGATCTCGCCGCCCGCTTCCCCAAGCAGCGGCGCCAGGTAGGTCGTGCGTCCCAGCCGCAAGGCCGCATGATAGTCGTCGCCCAAGGCATCCAGCGTATGCGGCGGCTGGCCGAGGAGCGCGGACCCCGGGGGCCAGACCGAGGAAATGACCGGGGTATGATCCTCGCCCCGCGTATCCAGCACCGCCATCTGCCCAAGCGCCAGATGCTGGCACAGCCCTTCGCAGGCGGCCTGCTCTATCTCTTCCTCGCGATGCAGTTCGCGCATGCGGTCGCCCAGCGCAGCCAGGTAATTCTTGCGGTGCTGCCCTTCCCACAGTTCAGCCTCGGCCGATTTGCGCGCGGTCACGTCCAGGAACAGCGCCATCATCCGGCCGGCGCCATCCTTGCGCGCGCGCGCCTCGTACCAGGCTTCCTTGGGCGCCGGCACCATGAACTCGAACTGGATAGGCTCGCCGGTCTCGACCACCTGGGCGAAGGTGTCCATGATCTGCCCGGGCACGCCCGGGATCATCTCGCGCAGCGTGTGGCCCAGCGTATCGCCTTCCTTCATGCCGGTCTGGCGCTCGAACGCGGGGTTCACCTCCAGGAAGCGGAAATCGACGATGCGGCCGACATCGTCGCGCAGCGCCTCGCTGAGAAAGAACGCCTCCTGCATGCCGGCGAACATCGCACGCCAGCGTTCGCCGCTTTGGCGCAGCGCCAGTTCCGTCAGATGCCGTTCGATCGCCAGGGCGGCGCTGCGCGTCACCAGCGCGATCGCGTCGATATCGTGCGCCGATGGCGAGCGCACCACCGCGTAGTAATTGGAAAACACGCCCAGCAGGCGGCCATCGGGCGCCTTGATCGGCGTGGACCAGCAGGCCCGCAAACCGTGCGACAGGGCCAGGTCGCGCCAGCGCTCCCAACCCGGATTCAGGGCGATGTCTTCCACATAGACCGGGCTGCCGGTGTAGGCCGCCTCGCCCCAGGATGCGCTGCCGGGGCCGATGACGGCCTTATGCACCGCGGTGTTGTAGGCCACCGGCAGGCTGGGCGCGGCGCCGTGCAGCAGGAAGCCGCCAGTTTCGTCCACCAGTGCGATGGATGTGCGCAACTCCACGCTGGATTGCGCCTCGATGGCATGCAGCACGTGCTCCAGCACTTCGGCCAATGGCATGCCGGCGGCTATGCGCTGCAACATGATGCGCTCGTCTTCCAGGCGGGCAAGCGTGTCCGTCCAGGGTAGCGCCACTCGGTCCCGCTTGGTCAGCATGTCGGCCCCCCTTGCCCCTCGACTGTATTGCGCCTGTGGGCGCGCAGCCGAAACGCTAGGTAACGCGACGCTACGGTTCCCGGCTCAGTTGCCCGTCTTCAGCGGCTGACGTTCCAGCCGCAGCGCCTGCAAGGCTTCGGGCTTGTCGACCAGCACGCACTGTTTACCGGTGCGGGTGCAATGGTCCTTGACGCGCCAGTAGGCGCCGTGGCTGACGCAGCCGGTCTGGCAGATCACCAGGTCCGCGGCCACCAGGCTGGCTTCCAGCGTTTCGCCATCGGCATCCGCGCCGCCGTCATGGCCGAGATAGCGCCCGCCGGCCAGTTCGACCATTTTTCGGGTCAGCGCCAGTGCCACCGCGTCCTCGCCGACGCACAGCACCGCCTTCTCGCGCAGCACCACCGCGGGCGGCGCGGGACGCCAGGCAGGCGGTACCGCAAGCGTCTCGAGTTCACGCGCGCCAGCGCCGGCCCGGCCCTGCCAGGCCAAGCGCTCGCGCATGAGCGTCTGCACGCGCTCCATCAACTGGGCGACGCGGCGCGCCAGCGCCACGCGTTTGGGCAGCCCTGGAATGGAAGTCTCCAGCGTATTGCGGTCTTCACGCGCCCAGGCCAGCGCCGTGTCGCGCTGGATGACGGCTGCGCGCAGGCGCATGGCCTCGCTCTCCAGATACAGGATGCGCGCGGCCTGGGCCGCCAGGAGCCGGCTGCAATGCGCTTGCGCCTGTCCGTAGGCGGCAAGCAGCGCGGCATGCTCGCGCTGCAGGTTATGGCTGTCGGGAGAAATAGGATTCATCGCGGCCCTCGGATCTGGATGGGATGGCGCTCACCGAGCGTGCCGCAAATTATAAATGAGAATTAATATCTTTTATGGCATTCTAGGAGACGCCCCGCCCCACCGCGGCCGATGCCGGCACGCGGCCAGTGCGCTTGTACAGGCCCGCGCTGATGGCCAGCGCCAAAGTCAGCAGTCCGCCCGCCATCGCGGCCACGCCGGCCCACTGGCCCGTGGTCCAGAAGTGTCCGCCCAGGGATCCGAGCACGCTGGAACCCACGTAGTACACCAGCAGATAGAGCGACGCCGCCAACGCCTTGTAGCCGCGCGCCATCTGTCCGACCCAGCCGCTGGCGACGGCGTGGGCCGCGAAAAAGCCGAAAGTGAACACCACGATCCCGGCGATCAGCAGCGGCAGCCAGTTGGACAGCGTCAGCAGCAGCCCCGCCAGCGCCATTCCGGTGGCGGCCGACAGCATCGCGCCGCGCCCGTGGCGGTCGGCCAGGCGGCCGAACCAGGTCGACGCGAAGATGCCGACCAGATAGACCACGAAGATGAAGCCGATGAAGGTCTGGCTCAGCGAAAATGGCGGCAGCAGCAGGCGAAAGCCCACGTAGTTGTAGACCGTGACGAACGCGCCCATCAGCAGGCCGCCCAGCGCGAACAGCCCGCACAGGGGACCATTCTTCAGGTGCGAGGCGGCGCCTGCGCGCACATCGCCCCACACGCCTGCCCAGCCCCTGCCCCGCTGCGGCGCAAACCGGCGCGACGCGGGCAGCAGCCACACGAACAGCACCGCCGCCACGATGCCCAGGAGGCCCAGCGTGCCCAGCGCGGCGCGCCAGCCGAAATGATCCGACACCAGGCCGGTGATGACGCGGCCGGACAGGCCGCCGAACGCGCTGCCGCCGATGTACAGGCCCATGGCGAAGCCCAGGGTGCCGGGTTCGACCTCCTCGGCCAGGTAGGCCATGGCCAGCGCCGGCACGCCGCCCATCGCCAGCCCTTGCAACGCGCGCAGCGCCAGCAGGCTGTGCCAGTCGGGCGCGGCGGCGGCGATGGTGCCCAGCAAGGCGGACGCGAACAGCGACAGCGCCATGGCGCGCTTGCGCGGCACGGCTTGCGAAAACAAGCCCACGAAGAAGATGGCGACAGCCAGGAAGCCGGTACACAGCGATAGCACCAGGCTGCTCTGCGCGGGCGACACGCCGAACGCATGGGTGAACAGCGGCATCAGCGGCTGCACGCAATACAGCAGGGAAAAAGTGGAAAAACCGGCCGCGAACAAGGCCCACTGGGCGCGCCGCAACCCGGGGGTGCCGCGGGCGAGATGATCGGTAGGCGCAAAGACGGGTTCCGCCGGCGCGGACGCGGCGATTGGGGACGAGGGACTGGCTAAGGGGGCAGACATCGGGATTCTCGAAAACGGCGGGCATGCAGCCCACGTAATCAAAGTAGACTTTTGCCCTGCATATGTCCAATATATGAAAGTCACCCCGACCATATGTAATAACGATGGAATTGCGCCACCTGCGATATTTCACCGCCGTCGCCGAAGAGCTGCACTTCACGCGCGCCGCCGCCAGGCTGGGCATAGGCCAGCCGCCGCTGAGCCAGCAGATCCAGCAGCTGGAACGCGAAATCGGCACCCCGCTGTTCCTGCGCCTGCCGCGGGGCATCGCGCTGACCGAGGCCGGCGCCCAGTTCCTGGAGGACGCCCGCGCCATCCTCGCCAGCGCCGATCGCGCCATCGACACGGCCCGCCGGCTGGGCCGCGGCGAGCGTGGGGCGATCACCGTGGGGTTCACGGCGTCGGCGGTGTTCCACCCCTACCTGCCACGGGCCATCCGCGCGTACCGGGACCGCTATCCCGACGTGCGCGTCACGCTTACCGAGAGCAATACGGTCACGCTGCTGCGCGGCCTGCGCGCGGGCGACGTCGACGTCGCCTTCGTGCGGCCGCCCTACGTACTGGACCCGGAGTTCGAGTCCGAGCGCGTGCTGGACGAACCCATGCTGGTGGCGCTGCCGCCAGACCATGCGTTGAGCCGCAAGCGCAGCGTGCCCATCGCCGCGTTGGCGGACGAGGACTTCGTGCTGTATCCGCGCCCCATCGGGGCCGGCTTGTACGACGCCATCATGTCGGCCTGCCAACGCGCCGGCTTCGTGCCTCGGGTCATCCAGGAAGCGCCGCAGATGGCTTCCATCGTCAGCCTGGTGGCGGCCGGCGTGGGTATTTCCATCGTGCCGGCGGCGATGCGGCACATGGGCGCGCAAGGCATCGAATACCGGCCCATCAAGGGCGACGCGCCGCATGCCTTGCTGGACATGGCCTACCGCCGCCACGACCGCTCGACGGCGGCGGGCAACGCCGTGGACATGCTGCGCGCGCTGGCCCATCCCTGAGGGCCGTGCGGTATCGCCCTGTCGCGTTTGTCATCTTCTGTAAAACCAGCGCCCAGGCCACAATGTAAATTTGGCGCGCGCGGCGGGCCGTCCCTGCCCAAAGGACACGGCGCCGCGCGATTCCATCCTGTCTAAAGGTGAAATAGTGCGACGTACCCTTCTGGCCTTGGCCATTGCGACGATCCCCGGCCTGGCCGCAGCCGCCGGGCTGCCTTCCTCCATCGGTTCCGTGACCGTCTACCAGGACCGCGCCGTCGTGACGCGCGCCGCCAGCAGCGAGCTGGCCGCGGGCGAACACGAACTGGTGCTGGAGAAACTGCCGGCCAGCCTGCAGGAGAATTCGCTGCAAGTCTCTGCCAAGAGCACCGGCCAGGCGACGTTGCTGGATGTGAAGGTGCGCGACGCCTATCAGGCCGACACCGCCAACGAACGCGTCAAGCAGCTGGAGGAACAGGTACGCAAGCTGCAGGGCCAGCAGGCGCTGCTGGACGACGAAGCGGCAGTGCTGGACAACCAGCGTGAGTTGGTGCTGATGATGCAGCGCGGCGCCACCGAGCCCTCGAAGGACGGCGCGCGCCTGACGCTGGACGAACTGAAGGCGATCCAGTCCCTGAGCGCGGACTCCCTGGCCAAGTCGCTGGCCGGACTGCGCCGGGTGGCCGAACAGAAAGAGGCGCTGGAGCGCGAACTGACCGCATTGCAAGACCAACTGGGCCAGCTGCAAAGTTCGCTCAACCGCCGCACCAAGACCGTCACCCTGCGCGTCAACCTGGCGCGCGCGGGCAAGCTGGATCTGAACGTTTCCTACGCCGTGGCCGGCGCCCGCTGGACGCCCGCCTACGATGCGCGCCTGCGCCCTGCCGACCGCAGCGTGGACCTGGGCTACTTCGGCGTCATCCGCCAGAACACCGGCGAAGACTGGAATAACGTCAAGCTCACGCTGTCCACCGCGCGGCCCTCGCTGGGCGGCGGCGCGCCCGCGCTGCAGCCCTGGATCGTCGACGTGGCCGCCCCGCCTCCTCCGCCCCGTCCGCGCCCCAGCCCGGCGCCGGTCGCCGCGGCCAGGCAAGAAGCCGAAGCCAAGATGTCGCGCCAGCGCGTCCAGTCCTTCGAGGACGCCGCCGCGCCGGTTGCCGAGATGAGGCCGGAACCGCTGGAGCAGGCGACCGCCGAGGTGCAGGCCGAAGCGACCAGCGCATCGTTCCAGATCAAGAATCCGGCCACGCTGCTGTCCGACAATTCTTCGCAGCGCGTGGCCATCGCCACGGCCAAGCTGCCTGCCACGCTGCAGTACCAGTCCACGCCGGCCCTGCGCGAAGCCATGTTCCTGACCGCGCACGCCAGCAACAACACGGAATTCCCCTTCCTGGCCGGTTCGCTGAACACCTTCCTGGACGACGCCTTCGTCGCGGCCAGCTCCATGAAGGCGGTGATGCCCGGCGAGAAGCTCGAGTTGGCGCTGGGCGCCGACGAAGGCATCTCGATCAAGCGCCAGCTGGTCAACCGCTATACCGAAAGCACCGGCTTTTCGGGCAGCGGCAAGCGCGTGACCTACGAGTACAAGATCACGGTCAAGAACAGCAAGGCCACCAAGGAGCAGGTGTCGTTCAAGGACCGCCTGCCCATTTCGCGCAACGAGAAGATCGTGGTCAAGCTGCTGTCGCCGGCAGACCGCGAGATCAAGCGCGAGGAAGACGGCAAGCTGGTGTGGGACTGGGAAATGGAGCCCGGCAAGTCGCGCGAAACGGTGTTGAAGTTTTCGGTCGACTATCCGGGCGACATCGAGGTGTCCGGCATCTGATGCGCTCAGCGCATCTGGAACGCCTCCTGGTGAAACAGCTCGCTCACCGGCATGCCGCGCCGGTGCAAGCCGTCCTTCAAGGCGTCGGCGAATCCCGTCGGGCCGCAGAACCACACGCTGGGCCATCGCGCGCCCGGCTTGTGGTCCGCGGCCAGCTCGGCGGCCGTCAGCGGCCGCTGGGTATCGCTGTAACGCACCTGCAGCGTCACGTTCGGCACGCGCGCGCATAGCGCTTTCAGATGGTCCGCGAACGGCGCGTCGCCGGCATTGCGGGCGCAGTAGTACAGGGTCGCGACCGGCGCGGTGTCCGGGTCCGTCTGCAGGGATTCCATCCATGAAATGAACGGCGTGACGCCGATGCCCGCGGCCACCCAGATCTGCGGCCGCCCATCGCCGCGCTGGAAGTCGAAGCAGCCATAAGGGCCTTCGATGATGACGTCCTGCCCCACTTGCAGGCTGCGCTGCAGACGCCGCGTGTAGTCGCCGAGCGCCTTGATGGAGAACTGCACCCGGCCGGTGCCGTCGTCCGCGCCGGACACCGTAAAGGGATGCGCGCCCTCGCGCCGGTCCGCCGTCAGGAACGCGAACTGCCCGGCGCGATGGTGCCAGTTGCCCTCCACCCTACAGGTCAGCGCCAGGATGTCGTCGGAAAGATGATCGATGGCCAGGACCTGCCCCCGGTAGCGGCGGCCGCGTCCGATATTGCCGGTCAGCGCCATGACGGCGCAAACCGTCCCCACCGCGGTGCACAGCGCCACCAGCCAGCCGGCGGGCTGCCACCACCAGGCGGCCGGCGTCAGCACCACGCCATGGAAGGCGACCACCAGGAAGATCACCGCGGCGATGCGGTGGACCTGGCGCCAGATGTGGTACGGAAAGCGCCGCCACAGCGTGAGCAACACCATCGCCGCCAGGATCCACACGGCCCATTCGCCGATGTCCTTGGCGGATCCGCGGAACATGTCCAGCAAGGCGGCCGCGCGCGGCGTCTTGGGCACGGGGTCGAACAGCGCCAGCAGCAGCGGTTTGCCCAATTTGATCAG
This sequence comes from Achromobacter sp. GD03932, assembly GCF_029839485.1. NCBI lineage: Bacteria > Pseudomonadati > Pseudomonadota > Betaproteobacteria > Burkholderiales > Alcaligenaceae > Achromobacter > Achromobacter sp. GD03932. Next base: position 4,568 of record NZ_JAOCAT010000057.1, on the reverse strand, counting down.
GTAATGCGCCGCCGCCAGCACGGCGGCCAGGATGCCGCTCCACTTGTGCAGCCGGTACATCTTGTCCAGCCCGCCTATGCGCGTTTCCAGCCACATGGGACGCACCGCCAGCAGCATGATCAAGGCCATGAGCGCGTAGGCGCCCAGGCCTGTCAGCAGGATGAGCTGATCGCGCGCGGTCCAGACGTTGAGTTCGGCCGGAGGTTGCGCCCAATAGGCGCCGGCCCAGGCCAGCAGGGAAATCAGCAGTACGGCGGCCAGTATGCGTCGCATCGGTTCATCGCTCCATCGAGGGGACCGCGCCACCGTGCGCAGCCCGCATGAAGCCATGGTAAATCCACCCGTGGGGCCAATTTTCCATGCGCGGGCGCAGTCTTGATCGGGGTCAAGTCCGCCGAAAGTCGGGAGGGTCCGGACGGACCCGGCCTGCGCCAGGATACCCCATCGCGCCGGGCGGATGACTCAATGGCTGCGGCAGAATTCGACGAAGGCGTCGGGTTCCAGCGGCACGGAAATGCCGTAGCCTTGCGCCACGTCGCAGCCCAATTCGCGCAGCAACTCCACGTCGCGCTCGTGCTCCACGCCTTCGGCGACCACGCGCCGGCCCAGCACGCGGCCCATCTCGATGGCGGCGGCGACCACCGCGCGCGACGCGGGCTCGCGATGCATATGGACGATGAAGTCGCGGTCGATCTTCAGTTCGGTGAAGGGCATGGCCGAGAACAGACGCATGGAGGCGATGCCCGCGCCGAAGTCATCCATCGCCAATTCAAAGCCGCGCACGCGCAGCAGGTTCAGCGCCGAGGACAAGGCCAGCCAATCGGTCACCGGCTCATCCTCGGTCAGTTCGACCTTGATCAACCGGGCCGGCAGGCCGGCCTGCGCAACGCGCTGCTCCAGCAGGCCCGGCAGGTCGCGCGAACACAGCGTGGAGGCCGAGGCGTTGATCGCGATGGGCACGGCGATGTCCTCGGCATGCATGCGCTGCTGCAGCTCCAGCACCTTGTCGGTCACCAAGCAGAACAAGGTCCGGTCCAGCCCCAGCCGGTGCGCGGCAGGCACGAAGTCCGCCGCCGGAATCGCGCCCAGTTCGGGGTGATCCCAGCGCGACAGCGCCTCGGCGGCCAGCACGCGGCCCGTCGACAGGCTCATCTGCGGCTGCAGCACCACGCTCATGCCCTGCCCCGTGATCAGCGCATGGCCCAACGCCGCCTCGATGACGTCGCGCCGCAGCGAGCGCGGCCGGGTCGAGGCGGCATCGTCTTCGTCGATGCTGCGCAACGCCGTCTTGATGGCCTGCTGCATGGCGCTGCGGGACACCGGTTTGGACAAGGCCTGCGCGGAGGGACAGCCGGCCTGCAGGGCCAGCCGCACGTGCGACTGCAACAGTTCATCGCTGAGGCTGCTGATCCAGATGATGGGCGGCATGCTCTTGAGCCGTCCGGCGTCCACCAGGCGCCGCAGTTCGTTGGGCAGCCGCGTGCCGTCGCCCTCGCCCGTGACGATGTCGCTGATGACCACGTCGTAGAACTGGCGCGTCAGCGCGCTGACCGCTTCTATGCTGCTGCCCAGGCCGGCGACCCGGCGGAAACCCAGCGCCAGCAGCACGTTCTGCAGATAGGCGCGTTCGACCGGGTGGTCTTCGACGAGGAGTATCCGTCGGGTTCCGCCGGGTTCCGTTTTAGGCATGGTCTACCGTCCTACTCATATAGGGCGGGCCCCCGCAGGCGGCCGCTGGAAAACTGTGTCCCCCATGCTAAGGCATCCGCGCGCGCGCTGTCGTTATCGCTAACGGGTTAATGCAGCCCCATCGCCGATAGTCGTAGTATTCGCGGCATCAGCCAGACGGAGGCAGCCTTCCGTCGCCCCGCGGCGCGGCCGGTGCCATAATAGATGTCTTTCTTCCCGCATCTACGGCACGGAGCTACCCTTGACCCGCATTGACGACCCCCTGCACGACCGCGAGGTCGGCGCGGCCGACTCCACCCAGGACAACACGCGCACCGACGATACCCGCATCAGCGCGGTGCGCCCCTTGATTTCGCCCGCCCTGCTGCAGGACGAACTGCCGGTTTCGGCCGAGATCCAGACTCTGGTCGAGCAAAGCCGCGTCCAGATCGCCGACGTCCTGCACGGCCGCGACGACCGCCTGGTGCTGGTGGTGGGCCCCTGTTCCATCCACGACCATGGCCAGGCCATGGAATACGCGCGCCTGCTGCGCACCGCCGCCGAACAGCACCAGAAAGACCTGCTCATCGTCATGCGCGTGTACTTCGAGAAGCCGCGCACCACCGTGGGCTGGAAGGGCTACATCAACGATCCGCGCCTGGACGGCAGCTTCCGCATCAACGAAGGCCTGCGCCGCGCGCGCGAACTGCTGCTGGACATCAGCGGCCTGGGCTTGCCGATCGCCACCGAATTCCTGGACCTGCTCAGCCCGCAGTACATTGCCGACCTGATCGCGTGGGGCGCCATCGGCGCGCGCACCACCGAAAGCCCCAGCCACCGCCAGCTGAGTTCCGGCCTGAGCTGCCCGCTGGGCTTCAAGAACGGCACCGACGGCGGCGTGCAGATCGCCGCGGACGCCATGGTCGCCGCCAGCGCCAAGCACGCGTTCATGGGCATGACCAAGATGGGCATGGCCGCCATCTTCGAAACCCGCGGCAACCAGGACACCCACGTCATCCTGCGCGGCGGCAAGCAAGGCCCGAACTACGACGCGGCCAGCGTCGACGCCTGCTGCGCCGCCCTGCGCGCCGCCGGCCAGCGCGAACAGGTCATGATCGACTGCTCGCACGCCAACTCCAACAAGTCGCATCTGCGCCAGGTCGACGTGGCCAACGATATCGCCGCCCAGATCTCCCAGGGCGACGGCCGCATCACCGGCGTGATGATCGAAAGCCATCTCGAAGAAGGCCGCCAGGACCTGAAGCCCGGCCTGCCGCTGCGCCGCGGCGTGTCCATCACGGACGCCTGCCTGGGCTGGTCGCAGACCGCGCCGGTGCTGGAAACGCTGGCCCTGGCCGTGCGCCAGCGCCGCGAAAAGGCCGCAAAACCGGCCTGAGAACCGCGCTTCTCGCGTCTCTTGCCGCGTACGGCCTCAGCGGCCGACGCGGTAAGGCGCCGGATCCATGTCCGGCGCCTGGCCCGTGATCATGCAGGCCAGCAGCTTGCCCGTCACCGGACCTAGCGTAAAGCCATGATGCGCATGGCCGAACGCCAGCCACAGGCCGGGATGGCGCGGCGCTGGTCCGATGACCGGCCGCATGTCCGGCATGCAGGGCCGGCAACCCATCCACGGTTCGCGCTCCACGGCCTCGCCCAGCGGCAGCAGCTGCCGCGCCAACGCCCGCGTGCGCTCGATCTGGATCGGTGAAGGCGGCGCATCGCGCGCCGCGAACTCGGCGCCCGTGGTCAGGCGCACGCCCAGCGTCATGGGCGTCACGACGAAACCGCTTTCGATGTCCGCCACCGGATGCGACAAGGTCGCCCCCTCTTCCAATGCGTAATGCTGGTGATAGCCGCGCTTGACCGCCATGGGAATGCGATAGCCCAGCGGGCGCAGGATGTCCGGCGACCACGGGCCCAGCGCAACCACCACATCGCGGGCCTCGATCAGCCCTTGTTCTCCCTGCACCTGCCAACCCTGGCCAGATGGCTTGAGGCTGCGCGCGTCGCCGCGCGCGAGCACGCCGCCGCGCCGTTCGAACAAGGCCGCGTAGCCGCGCGTGACGGCGCCCGGGTCCGAAACGTTGACCGGATCCAGCCAATGCACCGCACCGGCCATGCGCGACAGCGAAGGTTCCAGCGCCGCCAGCGCCTGGCGGTCCAATACGCGGTAGTTCAGCCCGTACGGCGCGAGCGCCTGGGCCTCGGCCGCGGCCCTGGCCAGGCCGGCCTCGCTGCGTACGCCATCGATCCAGCCGCTGCGCCGGAACAGGCGCGAGATGCCGGCCTCGTCCTTGAGCGCGTCGTGCTCCGCGACGCAGCGCTCGATCAGCGGCAGCATGGCCTGGGTCGCGCGCGTCAGCCGCGACGGCGCCGAATGCCACCAGTAGCGCAGCAGCCATGGCGCGATGCGCGGCAGAAAGCGCGGGTGGTAGCTGACGTCCGGCGTATTGTTCCTGGCGTAGCGCCACAGGCTGCGCCAGTCGCGCGGGAAGGCATAGGGAATCACGCTGGCCCGTTCGATCAGGCCCGCGTTGCCGTAGCTGGTTTCCTCGCCAGGGCCGCGCCGGTCCAGCAGCACCACTGAACGGCCGCGCGCCGCCAGATGCAGGGCGGTGCTCACCCCGACGATGCCCGCACCCAGGACCAAGGCGTCTGTTTTCATGCGGCGCATTCTGCGCTTGCGTGCGGTATTCGGCAAGGGCGTGCGCGCGTAGAATCGCCTGCTGCACGCCCTGCCCTCCGCGCCCACGCTCCGATCAAGGAATACGTCATGACCAGCCCCCGCCTGCAACCCGTCACGCTCGCTGGCGAGGTCGTGCGCCTTGAACCGCTCACCGCCAGCCATGCCGAGCCGCTCGCGCAGGTGGGCCTGCACCCCGAGCTGTGGCGCCTGCAAC
>NZ_JAOCAT010000056.1:0-19090 GCF_029839485.1 Achromobacter sp. GD03932 | reverse complement strand
TGCTGTGCGGGATTTTCAGCGGGCAAGCAGAGCATTAGGTTTTTTTTGGCCGTATCGCCCTTGTTTGTATCAGGAACGAAGATTGCTGGCAGGTGCGCGGAAGCCGGTGCTATTGTTTTTTTCGGAATGGACGGCAACGGGCCGGCCATGTAGCAACGGGCGTCCGCGGCCTGCGGGCGCGTATCCTGGAGGCACCCCATGAAGAAAATCTCGATGCTGGTCGCGGCGCTTGCGTTCGCAGGCGCGTCTGGCGCGGCGCTGGCGGAAGACGTGTCGATGTCGTTCCTGAGCGTGGACGGCGTGGGCAAGAGCGCTGGCACGATCACGCTCAAGGACACCAAGGGCGGGCTGCAGCTTACGCCGCATTTGAAGGGTTTGCCGCCGGGCGAACACGGTTTTCATGTGCATGAGAAGGGTTCTTGCGAGCCTGGCATGGTGAACAACCAGATGGCGGCTGGCGGCGCTGCGGGCGGGCATTTCGATCCCAAGGGCACCAAGGCGCACAAGGGGCCGATGGCGACCGACGGGCATCAGGGCGATCTGCCGTTCATCGTGGTCGCTGCCGACGGCACGGCGACGAAGGCGGTGGTGGCGCCGCATCTGAAGCTGGCCGATGTGAAGGGCCGTGCGGTAATGGTGCACGTGGGCGGCGACAACTACAGCGATACCCCGGCGCCGCTGGGCGGCGGGGGCGGCCGGCTGGTTTGCGGCGTGGTGAAGTAGCCGCTTGGGCGGTCAGGCCGTGCCGTTGCGGCCGTACAGCTGGTAGCCGGCCCGTTCGGCGAGCCGGTCGTAGTAGGCGGCGACGGCCGGCAACCGTGGTTTTTCAAATGGGGTGCTGAACCAGCGGTTCACCGACAGGCCGACCGGTATGTCGGCCAGCGAGAACGCGGGGCCGGCGACGTAGCCGCCGGCCTGTTCCAGGCGCTGGTCCAGTATCGCCATGTAGCGCGCCCATTCGCGGCAGGACGCCTCGATCGCGGCGCGGTCGCGGTGGGCGGGGGATTCGCGCACCAGGGCCATGAAGGCGTAGCTCCAGGCGCGGTTCAGGTCGGTGGCCTGCCAGTCCATCCATTGGTCGACGCGGGCGCGCAGTCTGGGTTCGACGGGATACAGGCGCTGGCCGCCGTATTGCGCGGCCAGGTAGCGGATGATGCTGTTGGACTCCCACAGCACGAAGTCGCCGTCCTGGATGACGGGCACCATCGCGTTCGGGTTAAGCGCCAGGAAGGCGGGATCGCCGGTGGGCTGGAACCCGGAGCCCCAGTCTTCGCGTTCGAAAGGCAGGTCCAGTTCGGCGCAGGTCCAGAGCACCTTGCGCACGTTGATGGATGAGGCTTTACCCAGGATTTTCAGCATCTTGCCGCCGCCGTGTTGATTGACGGCGGCAGTCTAGCGGTCGCCGGCGGGCGCGCACAGATACAGATTGCCGCTTTTGCGTGCGCAACAGCGCTTAATAGGCGCCGGCCTCGGGCTGGGTGCGCAGGCGCAGCACGGGCGAGGTGTACAGCACCACGAATTGCACTGCGAAGCCGGCGGTCGATACCCACAGGCAGGCTTCGACGCCGACGCGCGCGGCAAGCGCGGCGCCGATCAGCGCGCCGACCGGCCGGGCGCCGAAGGTGGCGGTCAGGATCACGGCGGACACGCGGCCCAGCAGGGCGTTGGGCGTGATCGCCTGGCGCAGCGTGGTGGTGGTGATGGTCCAGAGTATGGGGCCCGCGCCGAACAGGAAGAAGCCCGCCGCGGCCCATGCGCCGGACGGAAACGCCAGCGTGGAAAGCAGGATGGCGCTTGCGATCAGCGCGGCCAGCGGGCCCACGGCGATCATGCCGCCGAAGCTCAGCCGCTGCGCCAGCCAGGGGGCCAGCAAGGCGCCGGCGACCATGCCGCCGCCGTACACGCCCAGCGTCAGGCCGACGGCCGCGGCCGACAGGCCCAGCCGTTCGATGGCGTAGGCCACATAGATGGCCTGCAGCACGAACCACGCGGTATTGAAGAACACGGCGGTCACCAGCACCGGGCGCAGCAGCGGATGCGTGAGGACGAACGCCGCGCCTTCGCGCAGTTCCTCCAGCAGGCGGCGGCGCGGCGCGAGGCCGGGCGTGTCGTGGGGCAGGCCGGCCAGCAGCAGGGCCGCCAGCAGCGACAGCACGGTGGCCAGCACATAGGCCGAGGGCGCGCCCATCCAGCCGACCAGCGCGCCGCCGGCGGCTGGCCCTGCGGAGAAGGCGGTGCTGCGGGCCAGTTCCAGCCAGCGGTTGGCGCTGGCCAGTCCGGCGGGCGCGACCAGCCGCGGCACCAGCGCCGGCGCGGCGACGTTATACGCGACCGTGCCGACCGCGCCCAGGAATCCCAGCGCGGCCAGCCAGCCCAGGTCAAGCCCGCCCGTGGCCAGCAGCGCCAGCAGGCCCAGCAGGCTGGCGGCGCGCACGCACTCCGCCGCGGTCATCAGCGCGCGCCGGGACATCCGGTCGGCCAGCACGCCGGCGGGCAGGGACAGCAGCAGGAAGGGCAGGGTCTGGGCGGTTTGCAGATAGCCGGTTTCGGCAGCGCTGGCGCCCAGCGCCAGCACCGCGACCAGCGGGGCGGCCGCCAGCGCCATCTGTTCGGAGAATTGGGCGGCCAGGTTGGAGGCGGCCAGGCGGCGGAACGCTGAGGGCAGGGCGGACATGGGGGGCGGACGGCGGAAACGACAAGGGCACGATCATGATCGTGCCCTTGTCCGCCGGCACTCCGTTCCTTGCCATGGGCAAGGCGGCGCCTCAGCTCACCGCATCAAGGGATGGGCGGATAGTCGCCGAAGCCGTCCGGCCAGGGCGTCAGCACTTCGTAGCCGGTCTCGGTCACGACCACCATGTGCTCCCATTGCGCCGACAGCGAGCGGTCCTTGGTGACCACGGTCCAGCCGTCGGGCAGCTGCTTGGTCTGGGGCTTGCCGGCGTTGATCATGGGTTCGATGGTGAACATCATGCCAGGCTGCAGCACCATGCCTTCGCCGGGGCGGCCGTAGTGCAGCACCTGCGGATCGTCGTGGTAGATCTGGCCGATGCCATGGCCGCAGTACTCGCGCACGATGCTGAAGTGCTCGCGGTGCGCCACGGTCTGGATGGCGTGGCCGATGTCGCCCAGCGTCGCACCGGGCTTGACGGCCATGATGCCGGCGCGCATGGCTTCATAGGTGGTGTTGACCAGGCGCCGCGCCAGCGGGCTGGGCTGGCCCACGTAGTACATGCGGCTGGTGTCGCCGAACCAGCCGTCCTTGATCACGGCGACGTCGATGTTGAGGATGTCGCCGTTCTTCAGCACCTTGGCGGACGGGATGCCGTGGCAGATCACGTGGTTGGCCGAGGCGCAGATGGTCTTGGGAAAGCCGTGGTAGCCGACGTTGGCGGGTATCGCCTTCTGCACGTTGACGATGTAGTCGTGGCAGATGCGGTCCAGCTCATCGGTGGTGACGCCGGGGCGGACGTGTTCGGCAATCATGTGCAGCACTTCCGCCGCCATGGCGCCGGCCTTGCGGGCCATTTCGATGTCGGCGGCGGACTTGATGGAAACCTTCTTCGCCATTTACGCGGCCTCCTGCTGGGCTGGCTGTGGCAAGCCTTGGGACAAGGAGGCGATGGTGAAGCCCTCGGCCTGTTCGATGCGGATCAGCAATTGACAGATGTCGGCGTGGCGCAGCTCGGGGTAGAGCTCGGACAGCATGCCGATGCGCATCCAGTGTTCGGCCTGGGAATTGATGGAGCGGCTGAGCGCGCCGCTGGCGACGCGGAGGTTCTCATGCATTTGCTCGGAGATCTTGACGATGCCCATGGAGTGAATGATCCATATATGTTTTGTATATGGATCGTATCTTACCGCCGATAGGCGGCAGGGCGCAAATCGGGCGAGGACTAGCGGCCTTTGCCGCGCGCCGTCTTCTTGGCGCCGGCGCGGGGCGCGGCTTCCTTGGGCGGGGGCGCGATGGCGGCGTGCACCTGTTCCATCCACATCAGCGCGTCGGTGTACGACAGGAACTGCTGCAGATAGCCTGGCGACACTTCGCGCATCAGCGACAGCGCGCGGTGCACCAGCTGGTTGGAGTTGAGCGGGCCGGCGTTCTTGTGCACCTGCTCCTGGGACTGCCGCACCTGGCGGTCGGCGCTGACCCGCGACCAGACGCCGCGGAAGTATTCCAAGGTTTGCAGTTCGGGGTAGGAAGCGCGCAGGTCGGCGGCGCCGCGCGCGTCGGGGCCGGCGTCGGCGATGTACGCGGTCAGCGCCGCCAGCGGTCCGGATTCCGGGATGCCGGCAGCAGGCGCGGAGACGTTTTCGGCCGCATCCGCGGGCGCGCCGTCCAGCTCGGCCTCGTAGGCCTGGATCAGCGCCGCCAGCTTGCCGTCCAGCAGCCTGCGGGCTTCGCCGCCTTGGGCGGCTGCGCGCCGTTGCAGCGCGTCCATGAACTGGAAGCGGACGGGAGCCACGCGGTCGGCGCCGGCCTCGCGCCAGGCGTCCAGCATCGCGCGGGCGTCGATGATCTCGCCGCGGGTGCCGTCACTGGCCATGCGAGGTCCCGGCGTCGCTGGAGGGCTTGGGAATGGGCGCGATTTCGACCCGGCGGTTCTTGGACCGGCCGTCCTCATCCGCGTTCGAGGCCACCGGCTGTTCCGAACCGAAGGCCGCGGCGAACACGGCCGACGAAGGCACGCCCTCGTCGATCAGCGCGCGCGTCACGGTCAAGGCGCGCTGCGCGGACAGGTCCCAGTTGTCGGCAAAGCGCCGGTTGCCTTCGCGCACCTGCTGGTCGTCGGTATAGCCGCTGACCATCAGGATCTCGTTGTGCGACTTCAGATAGGCCGACAAGGGCTCGATCAGGCTTTTCAGGACTTCACGGCCCTCGGGCTGCAACTGGTCGGAGTTCAGGGCGAACAGGACGCTGCCGCTGATGCCGATGCGGCCGTCGATCAGGGTCACGCGGCCGGCGGCCAGCGGACCCGCCAGCGCCTGCTCCAGCGTTTCGCGGCGCTGGGTTTCGACCTGGCGTTGCTTGACCTCTTCTTCCAGCTGGGTGGACAGCTGCAGTTGGACCGCGACGACGCTCACCAGGATCAGGACGAAGGCGCCCAGCAGCACCGACATCAGGTCGCCGAAGACGGCCCAGGCCGGGACTGTGGGCTCCACGCCGCCGTCGATGTCCTCGCTCATGCCGCTTCCGCCCCGGCCGTCGCGCGCTGGATGGCCAGCTGCTGCAGGTTCTCGATGATCTGCTTCTGCGACACCATGCTCAGGTCCACCACTTCACGGGCCTGCGCCACGTAGTAGGCGAGCTGCTCGTCGCCGCGCGCGATGGACTTGTCCAGCGCCGCTTCGATGCGCTGCAGGTGCGCCACCAGCTTGTCGTTGGACTCGCCGAAGAGCTGCACGGCAGTGCCGAAGGACTCGCCCAGGCTGGCCACTTCGGCCGCGCCGCTGGCGACCTGCGCGGCCACCTCGGCCAGCTTGCCGGTTTCGGCCTGCGCCTGTTCGGTGAACTGCGTGCCGACGCGGTCCAGCAGCTCTGCCGACGAGGACACCAGCGCGTCCACGGCCGTGCGCTGTTCGGCGGCGGTGTGGTTGACGGCGTCCAGCAGGGTGCCCAAGGTTTCCAGCAGGCGGTTGCGTTCCTCCAGCATGTCGTTGTCGCGCTCCATGCTGTCGGAGAGCTTCTGGCGCAGTTCGCCGATGACTTCGGCGGCGGCGCGCGGCGCTTCGGACGCGGCCTGCACCAGGCGGCCAATCTCGGCGATGGTGTCGTTGGCGGACGCCTGGGTCTGCGCGCTGATGTCCTGCGCCGTGATGGCCAGCGTGTCGCAGATCTGCTGCTGCTGGTTGGCCGTGTAGGAACTGGTCTGTTCCCATTCGGCGCGCAGCGACTCGGCGATCGTGCCGAGCTTGCCGGTCCAGGCTTCCAGGCGCGCTTGGTCCTCGGCGGCGAGCGCGTTCTGCAGGTCCGTCTGCGATTGCTCCAGCGTTTGCAGCAGGGCGGCGGAGTGTTGTTCGAATGCCGCGGCGGCGGTTTCCAGCGCCTGCTGGTTGTCGCCGGCCAGCTTGGCGTTGGCCTGCTCCTGGCGCGCCTGCGCATCGGTCCAGGCCTGGGTGACGCCGGTGGCGGCCGTTTCCAGGCGGGCCGATACGCTTTCCAGCAGGCCGGCCTGGGCCTGGGTCTGGGCCGTGATGTCGCGCGCGGTCTGGGCCAGGGTGTCGTTGACTTCCAACTGGCGCAGCGCGGCCTGGGTGCCGGCCTGTTCCCATTCCTGGCCGAGCTTGGCGGCCATGGCGGTGAGCGTGCCGGTCCAGGCGGCCAGGCGTTCCTGGTCGCGCGAGGCCAGCGCGGCCTGCAACTCGGCGTGCGATTGGTCCAGCGTTTGCAGCAGCGCGGCGGAATGTTGCTCGAAGGCGGCGGCGGCGGTTTCCAGCGCTTGCTGGGTATCGCCGGCCAGTTTGGCGTTGGCCTGCTCCTGGCGCGCCTGCGCCTCGGTCCAGGCCTGGGTGACGCCGGTGGCGGCCGTTTCCAGGCGGGCCGATACGCTTTCCAGCAATCCCGCCTGGGCCTGGGTTTGCGCCGAAACGTCGCGCGCGGTCTGGGCCAGGGCGTCGTTGACTTCCAGCTGGCGCAGGGCGGCCTGGGTGCCGGCCTGTTCCCATTCCTGGCCGAGCTTGGCGGCCATGGCGGTAAGCGTGCCGGTCCAGGCGGCCAGGCGTTCCTGGTCGCGCGAGGCCAGCGCGGTTTGCAATTCGGCGTGCGACTGGTCCAGCGTTTGCAGCAGCGCGGCGGAATGTTGTTCGAAGGTGGCGGCGGCGGTTTCCAGCGCTTGCTGGTTGTCGCCGGCCAGCTTGGCGTTGACCTGTTCCTGGCGGGCTTGCGCCTCGGTCCAGGCCTGGGTGACGCTGCCGGCCGCCGTTTCCAGGCGGGCCGAGACGCTTTCCAGCAGGCCGGCCTGGGCCTGCGTTTGCGCGGCGATGTCGCGCGCGGTCTGGGCCAGCGTGTCGCTGGCGGCCTGTTGGCGGGCCACGGTGTCGGCGCCGGCCTGCTGCCATTCCTGGCTCAGCGTGGCGGCCATGGCGGTGAGCGTGCCGGTCCAGGCGGCCAGGCGTTCCTGGTCGCGCGAGGCCAGCGCGGCCTGCAGTTGCGTGTGCGACTGGTCCAGCGTCTGCAGCAGGGCCGCGGAATGCTGTTCGAAGGTGGCGGCCGCGGCGGCCAGGGCCTCGCGGTTGTCGCCAGCCAGCTTTTCGCCGGCCTGTTCCTGGCGCGCCAGGGCGCTGGCCCATTGCTGCGAGACGCCGTTGGCGGCCGCCTCCATGCGGGCGGACACGCCTTCCAGCAGCCGCGCCTGGACTTCCGCCTGCGCGGTGATGTCGCGCACGGTCTGCGCCAGCGTGGCGCTGATGGCTTCCTGGCGTTCGGCGGCCTGCGCGCCGGACTGCTCCCATTCCTGGCGCAGCGTGGCGCCCATGGCGCCCAGGGTGTCGGTCCAGGCGGCCAGGCGCTGCTGGTCGCGCGAGGCCAGCTCGGACTGCAGCAGGGTGTGCGATTGGTTCAGCGTGCGCAAGAGCGAGGCCGAATGCTGCTCGAAGCTGGCCGCGGCCGCGGTCAGGGCCTGCAGATTGTCGCCAGCCAGCTTTTCGCTGGCCTGCTCCTGGCGCGACAACGCCTGGGTCCAGGCTTGCGACATGCTGCCCGACGATTCCTCCAGGCGCGAGGACACGCTGTCCAGCAGGGCGGCCGAGCGCTGTTCGAAGGTCTGGGCGAAGTGGTCGAGCGAGGCGCGCAGGTCCTGCGACAGGGCCTCGCTGGCGCGCTGCTGGCCGGCCAGGGCCTGGTTCCAGATGCCGGCGACGTTGCTGGTGGTGGCCTGGAAGCCCGAGGTCAGGCCTTCCAGCTGGCGCTGCACGGCTTGCGTCACGGTGTCCTGCAGGGACGCGGTTTCGCGCGACAGGCTGGCCATCGTCGCTTCCACCACGGGTTGCAGGGCGGCGCCGGCCGAGCGCGCGCTTTGCGACACGCTTTCCTTCATGGACTGTTCCATGACGGCGGCCAGGCGCGAATAGGCGGCCTCGGCCTTGCCCTGGAACGCGTCCTGGCTGGCCATGTGGCGGTCGCTCAGGGCCTGGTTCTGGCGGGCCATGTCGCCCATCATGGCTTGCAGCTTGTCGACCAGGGTGGGCATGGCCTCCGCCTGGCGCTGCATCACTTCAGCCTGGCGTTGCAGCAGCTTGAAGGATTCTTCGCGTTGATAGCCCTGCGAGTACACGCGCAGGGTGGTTGCGGCCTTGCTGTCCAGCAGTTGCGCCGCGCGCACGCGGTCGCGGCGGCACAGGGCTGCCAGCAGACCCAGCATGGCGGAGCTGGCCACGCCGGCGATCGAGGTGCCGAAGGCAAAGCCCAGGCCCTTGACCGGCGCGGCGAGCGAGGCGCGGATGGCGGCCAGGTCGGTGGCGCTTTCCAGCGCCAGGCCGGTGCCGCGCAGGGTCACGACCATGCCCAGGAAGGTCCCCAGCATGCCCAGCAGCACCAGCAGGCCGACCAGGTATGGCGTCAGCGCCGGGCCAGGCAGGCCCGCGCGCTCGCCTTCGATGCGCAGGCGCGCGGCGTTGCGCAGGCCCGGCGGCAACTGGTCCAGCCAGGATCCCAGATTGCCGGGCGCTTCGGACAGGCCCGAGAGCGCGCGCGTCAACGAGGACGTCGCCTGCTGGTAGCGCAGCAGTTCCAGCGCGCCGCCCAGGTAACAGACGCCTATCAGCAAGGTCACGGCCAGCGCCAGCGGGTTGGTGCCCGCATAGCCCACGCCGATCCAGCCCACGACGGCCAGACCCGCCAAGAAAACCACGAGATTAGTCAGATATTTGGACATAGTGTCCCGGTTAGCTGGCGCGAAGGGTGGCAAGCAGCCCTTCGACCGGTTGTAAACGAACATCCAATTCGGCCAGCAGCACGCTGCGCATGTCTTTGCGGAACGTGTCCAGCCAGGCGCCCGGCGTTATCGATGCCGGCGCCGCAGCGGGCGCCGCGCCCGTCTCGGCCGCGGCATCGCCTTGCGCCTCCGTCTCGGCGCCGGCCTCGGCTGGAACTTCAGCCAATGCGGCAGCCTCGGCCAAGGCCGCGGCCTCCGCGTCGCGCAGGCGCTCGAAATGGCCCTGCAGCAACTTCGGAATCGCGCCGAACAGCGCGCGTTCCTTGGGCAGCAGGGCGCGGTCCATGATGGCGTCGACCACCGCCAGGCGCGTCATTTCGCCGTTTTTGGCCGCGACCATGCCGCGCAGCCGGCTGCGCAGATTGCCCACCGCGGTTTCCATCGTGTGCTGCAACGACAGATAGCGCTGGCGAAAATTCGCGTAATCGGCGTCGGCCTCGGCCAGCGCCGCCAGTTGTTTGGCGGGGGCCGGCGCTTGTCCGGGCGTGCGCCGCTTGGCGGCCGTGGCCGCGGTGTCGCTGGCGATGGCGTCGGCCAACGTGGTCCGCACGCGTTCGCACTCGCGCTCTTCGGCGCTGCTGAACATGCGCGCGCCGGGGGCGATTACCGGCGGGCTGGTATTCAGCGCCGCGGAGAGCGCGATCGCATCCGTCCAGCCGAGCCACTGGCTCAGATGGTCCGAGAGCGATTGCCTGGATTGCGGAACGTCGACATCCGTCAGGCGAGTCAGCAAGCGAATGAGCGTCGGGCCGCTTAAACCTGTGCGCTGTGGGGCCTGCAACATACCACCAGAGTCAAAAAGGGGGGAGTTTACACGGTGGAGGGCGGCGTCAGGGGCAGGGGGCGGACGGCAAGGGCGTGCCGCCCGCAAAAAGAGGGTCGCATCATCTGCGGATGCAATATTGTGACGGGGTTATGCCACCCGGCGGATCCGGAGTTCTGGCGCCAAGCCATGCGCCGGGTTGTCCTGCCGGGCGTCCAGGTATTCGGCCAGAAAATCGATGAGGTACCGGGTCCGGGCTGGCAGCAAGCGGGTTTCAGTCAGGGCATGGACCTCGATCGGTCCCAGGCTCCAGGCCGGCAGCACGCGCGCCAGCTCGCCCGAGCGCAGCCGGCCGCTTTCGTCGCCGCCCAGCGCCGCGATGCCGGCGCCCAACACGGCAAGCTGCCTGGCCATGCAGGCGTCGTTGGCGCCGTAGCGGTGCTCCACCGGAACCAGCAACTGTTCACGCCCGCGCTGCAGCGGCCAGGGCGCGGGCTGCCCGCCGCCGGCGCGCAGCCCGATGCAGTCGTGGCGCGCCAGGTCGGCGGGGCTGACAGGCGTGCCGCGCGCGGCCAGGTAGGCGGGCGAGGCATACAGGCCGGCCTGCACCGCGCTCAGGCGGCGCGCCACCAGCGACGAGTCGGGCAGTTCGCCCAGGCGGATGGCGACGTCGCCGATCTCGGGCGGGTGCTCGGCGAACTCGGGTCCGGCCACGCTCATCTGGAGCTGGATAGCCGGGTAGCGGCTGCCGAACGCCACCAGGGCGGGCATCAAGGCGTCCAGCGCATAGGCCGCGGGCAGCTGGATGCGCAGCGGCCCGCTGGGGATTTCCAGCTGTTCGCGCAGTTCCTCGTGGGCGATCTCGGCCTCGGCCACGATGCGGCGGCAGCGTTCGAAATACAACCGCCCGGCGTCGGTCAGCTCCACGCGGCGCGTGTTGCGGCTGAGCAGCCGCAGGCCGACCGAGCGCTCCAGTTCGGCCACCTGGCGCGACACCGTGGAGGTGGGCATGCCGAGCGTCGCGGCGGCCCGGCTGAAGCTATGCGCCTTCGCCACTTCGGCGAACAGTTCCATGCCTTGCAGGCGTTTCATGGGCGTGCCTCCCCTGCGGCCAGGCGCGCTGGCGCGCTGATGAAGTCCGGACGGCCCTGGCTGGCCAGCGCGCCGCTCGCGGCGGGCAGCGCGCCGGCCGTCAGGGGGCCGCTTGCTAAAATGTGTTGCTTCATTCCGTTGCTTCCCATGCGTTTTTTCGGCGGGCCGGGGTCCAGTTCCCCGTCATAGGAGCGCATTGTCGGCATGGGGTTTTAATAATTTTTTAAAGCGATGCCTGCATGCTGCGGCATCGTTGACGGTTCTGGAGTTTTCTTGCGTGTCCTGCTAGTTGAAGACGACGCCATGCTGGGCGACGCCGTGCACACCAGCCTGGCGCAGTCCGGCGCCGACGTGCAATGGGTGCGCGACGTCGCGCAGGCGCGGCTGGCCCTGGTGGATCACGGCTTTCAAGCCGTGCTGCTGGACCTGGGGCTGCCGGACGGCAGCGGACTGGCGGTCCTGAAGCATCTGCGTACGCGCTACGATGCCACGCCGGTGCTGATCCTGACCGCCCGCGACCGGCTGAGCGAGCGGATACAGGGCCTGGATGCCGGCGCCGACGACTACATCGTCAAGCCATTCCAACTGGACGAACTGCTGGCGCGGCTGCGCGCGGTGGTCCGGCGCAGCAGCAACGCCGTGGTCTCGGCGCTGCGCTGCCGCGACGTGGTGCTGGAGCCGGCCAGGCGGGCGGTGACCCGCGCGGGCGTCGAGGTCAGCCTCAGCGCGCATGAATACCGCACGCTGCTGGCGCTGATGGAGCGCGTCGGCCACACCGTCAGCCGCGAACAGCTGGAGGCCGCCGTCTACGGCGACAGCGGCGCCATCGAAAGCAACACGGTGGCCGTCTATATCCACCAGTTGCGCCGCAAGCTGGGCGACAAGCTCATCGCCACCGTCCACGGCCTGGGCTACCGCATCGAGGCCGGCGAATGAAGACGCTGCGCAAGCAGCTCACGCTGACGCTGCTGTTGACGATGGCGCTGTCCTGGATCGCGGTGTTCGCCTTCCAGCAGTACGAAGCCGCGCGCTCGCAGACCGGCGCGCGCGATCAATGGCTGCACGACGCGGCCAGCCAGATGCTGGCGTCGCTGCCGGTCAGCCTGCTGGGCAACGAGGCCCCGTCCGAGCGTTTCACCCCGCCCGCATCCAGCCGTGTCGACGGCGACAAGGTGCGTTTCCACCTGTGGTCGCTGGCCGACCGCCGGCTGCTGCTGCGCTCGCCCGAGTCGCCCGCGCAGCCCTTGAGCGGCGGCTTCCAGGACGGTTATTTCGACGTGCGCGCCGACGGCATGGACTGGCGCGTGTACGCGATCTCCGACGCGCAGGGGCGGGTGCAGGTGCAGGTGGCGCGGCCGCAGAGCGAATTGCGCGCGCAGTCGCTGTACAGCCTGAAGCGCGGACTGCTCATCGTGTCTATTCTGTTCGTGCTGTTGGCCGTGGTGAGCTGGATGGTGGTCGGCCGCGCCTTCCGCAAGGTGGACCGTGCCGGCGTGGCCATTGCGCGGCGCGGTCCGTTTGACCTGGCGCCGCTGCCCATGGCCGGCATGCCGGGCGAACTGCGTCCCTTCATACGCTCGATCAACCAGCTGCTGCTGCGGGTCAAGGGCGGCATGGACCGCGAACGGCGTTTTCTGGAAGATGCCGCGCACGAGCTGCGCACCCCGCTTGCCGCGCTGAGCGCGCACGCGGAGCTGGTGGCCCGCAGCGCGGGTTCGGGAGACGCCCCGGCCGCCATCGAGAAACTGCGCCTGGTCGCCCAGCGCACCTCGCGCCTGTCGGAACAATTGCTGGACCAGGCCCGCATGGATGCGCTCAGCGCCAGCGCCGATGAACCGGAGCTGGTCGAACTGGACGCGCTGGTCGCCATGCTGGTGCGCGACTGGGAAACCGACGCCACCCGCAAGCAGCTGCGCATCCAGCTGGACGTGCAGGCCTGCGTCGTCCGGGGGCGGCTGGACGCGCTGGGCGTGCTGGTGCGCAATCTGCTGGACAATGCCGTGCGCTATACGCAGAGCGGCGACCAGATCGCCGTGTCCTGCGGACCGTCGGCGGACGGCGGAGCCTGCCTGCGCGTGGCGGACGATGGGCCGGGCATCGCGCCGGAGGAACGCGCGCGCGTGTTCGACCGTTTCTATCGCGCCCCGGGCAGCGCCGCGGGCGGCAGCGGCATCGGCCTGTCGCTGGTGGCGCAGATCGCGCAGCAGCACGGCGCCGAGGTCACGCTGGGCGAGGGCCTGCGCGGCGCGGGCGTGGCGCTGACAGTGAGTTTCCCGCCTGCGGTCGGGGGAACTGCCGCGGCAGGGGCGCCGCGCGCCTGAATCCCGCCGGCCGTGAAGCCGGCTGCCCCGACTACGCTGCGAATCGCCGCCGGATGGTAGATTAGTTCCCGGTAAGCGGACTGCGGGAGCAGCGTCAGTGGCGGGAGTTCCATGGATGTTCTGATCACCTCGGCCGCGCGCGCGCTGGCCGCCGGCAATCCGCTGGGCGCCCTGAACCTTGTGGCCCTGCGCGACGACGCGCCCGCGCTGGCCCTGCGCGGCATCGCCATGGCCCAGCTGGGCGATTTCCGCCGCGCCCGGACCTTGCTGCGCAGCGCGGCCCGGAACTTCGATCACAAGAATGTGTTGGCCCGCTCCCGATGCGTCGTGGCCGAGGCCGAGATCGCCCTGGTATCGCGCGATCTGGCCTGGCCGGAAAAGGCCCTGGAGACCGCGCGCGCTGCGCTGCAAGCCCACGGCGACCCGGCCAATGCCGCGCATGCGCGTCATCTGCAGGCCCGGCGCGAACTGCTGCTTGGCCAGCTCGACCGGGCCGAGGACGCCCTGACCACGCTGGACCCGGCCTTGCTGGCCCCGGCTTCCCGCGCCATCCATGAATTGATAGCTGCCGGTATCGCCTTGCGGCGCCTGCGCACCGAGCGCGCGCGCGCCGCGCTGACCCAGGCGGAACTGGCGGCCCGCGTCGCCGGCATCCCCGCGCTGATGGCCGAGGTGGAACAGGCCACCCTGGTCCTGAATACGCCAGCCGCGCGCCTGATCGGGCAGGGCGTGCAGCGGCCCATTCTGCTGGATGAAGTGGAAGCGCTGCTGGCATCCGACACGCTGGTCGTGGACGGCTGCCGCCATGCGGTGCGCAGCGCGGGCCGCGAGATTGCGCTGGCGAGCCGGCCGGTGCTGTTCGCGCTGGCGCGTGTCCTGGCTGAAGCCTGGCCGCAGTCCGCGCCCAGGGAAACGCTCATCGAGCAGGCCTTCCGCACCGCCTATTTCGATGAAACGCACCGCGCGCGCCTGCGCGTCGAGATAGGGCGCCTGCGCGCGGCCTTGGACGGTGTGGCCGGTATCAGCGCCGCGCGCGGCGGTTTCGTCCTCAAACCGCAGGCCGGCCGGCCGGTCGCGCTATTGGCCCTGCCTGGCGGTGAAGGCGACAGGGATCAGGGAGCAGTGCTGGCCTGCCTGGCGGACGGCGAAGCCTGGTCCAGTTCCGCCCTGGCCCTGGCGCTGGGGGCAAGCCAGCGCACCGTGCAGCGTACGTTGGACGCATTGGCCGTGGCGGGCAAGGTGCAGGCTTGCGGACAGGGCCGGGCCCGCCGCTGGATGACGCCGCCGGTGCCGGGATTCACGACAACCTTGTTACTCCCGGCCGCGCTGGCCGCCGACTAGCATGAATGCTCGAACTCCAGTTCAAGGACATCGACATGAAACGAACGCAAGCCCAGATCATCCGCGAGTACGGCCCATTTCCCGGCGTGCAGGCCGTGCATGGCGTGACCTATGACGGCCGGCAAGTGTGGTTCGCCGCCGGCGAAAAGCTGATTGCCATGGACCCGGATAGCGGCAGCACCCAAGCCACGATCGACATCGTCGCCGACGCGGGCACGGCCTTTGACGGCAAGCATCTCTATCAGATCTCCGACGGCACCATCGTCAAGCTGGAACCGCGGAGCGGCCGGGTGCTGAGCCGCATCCCAGCGCCCGGCGGCGGCGCTTCGGGCATGGCCTGGGCCGAGGGCAGCCTGTGGGTGGCCGAGTACCGCCAGCGCAAGATCCACCAGGTGGATCCCGAAACCGGCCGCGTGCTGCGCACCATCGAATCCAACCGCTACGTCACCGGCGTGACCTGGGTGGACGGCCAGTTGTGGCACGGCACCTGGGAGGACGGCGCCAGCGATCTGCGGCAGCTGGACGAAAAGACCGGCGACGTGCTGCAAAGCGTGGAGATGCCGGCCGGCATCGGCGTGTCGGGGCTGGAATCAGATGGCGCCGGCTGCTTTTTCTGCGGCGGCGGCGACAGCGGCAAGCTGAGGGCGGTGCGCCGTCCGCCAGCCAAGGCCGACGATACGGCGGTCACCAACGGATGATGTAGGGCCTGTCTCCCAGTTCCCACACGCCGTTTTTCCGTTCCAGCATGATGTACTCGGTCTGCCATTCGTCCGGCTGGTCCTCCGGCGCAAAGCCGGATAGATACGGACGGAAGGCGGGATCCGCCGCCCAATCCGCAGTGCTCCGGTCCAGCCGCCACTCGAACTTCACCGCCGAGACCAGGTTGGGGTTGTCGTCGAATGGATTCTTGAGCGGCTTGGTATGGGTGAGGATCTTGCCGATCTGCAGGCCGGGGGCGCAGAACTTCGCGGTATAGACCAGCTTGGAGCTGAGGCGGGCCTCGCCATCGGTGTAGTAGGGCCGGCCTTTATCCGTCAGCTCCATGCGGCTGCTCGCGTCCTCCGGATCCTCGTCCGCTCGCGGCGGCCCGCCGTCGCCGCTGGCGCTGACGCGCTTGACCGTGACCAGCTGATGCTTGATCAACCCCTGCACGATCCTGTCCTGGCTTTCCAGGAACGCGGTGTAGACATCGGTGGGCAAGGGCCGCACGCCCACGACGTTGACGCAGGCGCCGACCGGCGCATATTCCGGTTGCGCCGTGGCCTCGACCAGGATCTTGCGCATCTTGCCTTCGGTCAGGCCCGGGCCCAGCGGCGATTGCCACCATGCATAAAAACCCGCGGCGCCAGCGATGATCAGGCCCAAGGCCCAGGCCTTGCGTGGCATCCGGCGGCGGTTGACGGCGCGCTGCTTCTGGTTCATTCCTACCCCTGCTGATGACAGTGCCGCGATGGTAACGCGTGCACTGTCCATCATCCAAAAGACCTAATCCGCATTTCTAGGGTAATTCCTGACAAGAAGCTGATTGTCAGCGATTAGTCAGAAAGGTTTAATCAGGCTCACGCTTTGCGCATCGTCCGCAATCGCGCCGGCGGGATCCCGCAGCAGGCTTCACCATCCCGCGCCCACGCAGGAGTAGTAACTACAAGCTGGTCCATGTAGTCCTAATTCAGGAGACAAGACGCCATGCAACACGTTACCAAGCCCCGCCGCAAGTTCATCTCCGGCGCCGCTGTCGCCGGGGCCGCCGCACTAGGCTTTCCGGCAGTGGCCCGCGCGCAGAACGCCCCGGTTTCCCTGCGTTTCCAGAGCACCTGGCCCGCCAACGACATCTTCCACGAGTTCGCCCGCGACTATGCGCAGAAGGTCAACGACATGGCCGGCGGCCAGTTGAAGATCGAGATCCTGCCGGCCGGCGCCGTGGTCAAGGCCTTCGACCTGCTGGATGCGGTGTCCGCCGGCACGCTGGACGGCGGGCATGGGGTGGTCGCCTACTGGTACGGCAAGAACACGGCGGTGGCGCTGTGGGGATCGGGGCCGTCCTTCGGCATGGATGCCAACATGCTGCTGGCCTGGCACGAGTACGGCGGCGGCAAGGAGCTGCTGGTCGAGATCCAGAAAGCCATGGGCGTGAACGTGGTGTCGCTGATGTACGGGCCGATGCCGACTCAGCCTTTCGGATGGTTCAAACGTCCTATCACAAAGATGGAGGAGGTCAAGGGCCTCAAGTTCCGCACCGTGGGCCTGGCCATCGACATGTACACGGCCATGGGTGCCGCCGTGAACGCGTTGCCCGGCGGGGAAATCGTGCCCGCGCTGGACCGCGGCCTGCTGGACGGGGCGGAGTTCAACAACGCTTCGTCGGATCTGGCCCTGGGCTTCCAGGACGTCTCCAAGATCTGCATGCTGCAGAGCTTCCACCAAAGCGCGGAGCAGTTCGAAATCCTGTTCAACAAGGCCAAGTACGACGCGCTGCCGGAGCACCTGAAGCACATCCTCAGCTATGCCGCGCAGGCCTCCAGCGCGGACATGTCCTGGAAGGCGGCAAACCGCTATTCGCAGGACTACGTCAAGCTGCAGAAGGACCACAACGTCAAGTTCTACAAGACGCCCGACGCCATCCTGCAGCAGCAGCTGAAGATCTGGGACGAGATGATCGCCAAGCGCTCGGCCGAAAACCCCTTGTTCAAGAAGGTGCTGGAATCGCAGCGGGCCTTCGCCGAGCGCGTCGGGCGCTGGCACGGGGATACCTCGGTCAACTTCCGCATGGCCTACAACCACTACTTCTCGCGCTCCACCAAACAGGCTTGAAGGGCCGCTACCTGTATTCCGCGCCGCGCGCCGCACCCCGGCGCGCGGCGGGACGCCATGCGTCTTGACCTGGAAGCGAGATGATCCGAATCATACGTTTCATAGACCGCATCTCCACGTTTGTCGGGCAGGCCTTTGCCTGGTTGATCGTAGTCCTGACCTTGCATGTGTGTTGGGAGGTGGCCGCGCGCTACCTGTGGAACCAGCCCAGCGCCTGGGCGTTCGACATGCAGATGATGTATTACGGCATCCTGTTCATGATGGCGGGGGCCTATACCCTGGCCAAGAACGGACACGTGCGCGGAGACATCCTGTACGGCTTCCTGCCGCCGCGCGTGCAGGCGGCGCTGGACCTGATCCTGTACATCGTGTTCTTCTTCCCCGGCGTGATCGCGCTGGTGTGGGCGGGCTGGTACTACGCGGGCTACTCCATCGCCATCCGCGAGCATTCGTCGCTGATGGCCAACGGGCCGCCCATCTATCCCTTCAAGGCCTTCATCCCGATAGCCGGCGCGGTGCTGCTGGTGCAGGGCGTGGCGGAAGTGTTGCGCTGCGTACTGTGCCTGAAGCGCGGCGCCTGGCCCTCGCGCGAGGAGGACGTCGAGGAAGTGGACGTCGACAAGCTCAAGAAGATGGTGCATGTGAAGGACGAAGACATCGCCAAGCTGGACCGCTACGTCACCACCGGGGAGCCGCGCTCATGAAGATCCACAAGGCGCTGTGGTTCGGCCTGTCGTGCATCGGCCTGGTGCTGCTGATGATCGTGTTCCTGACGCCCTGGGACCATCTGACCACGGGGCATATCGGCCTCTTGATGCTGGCGCTTATCGTGGTCGCCATCATGCTGGGCTTTCCGACGGCGTTCACGTTGATGGGCATGGGGGTGTTGTTCACCTTCCTGGCGTACTACATGCAGAGTTCGGACGCGGCGCGTTCGGTCGGGCAGACGCTGGACCTGATGGTGCAGCGGACCTACGCCACGATGACCAACGACTCGCTGATTTCGATCCCGCTGTTCGTGTTCATGGGTTATCTGGTCGAACGCGCCAACCTGATCGAAAAGCTGTTCCGCTCCATGCACCTGGCGCTGGCGCGCCTGCCGGGCGCGCTGGCGGTGGCCACGCTGGCGACCTGCGCCATCTTCGCCACCGCCACGGGCATCGTGGGCGCCGTGGTCACGTTGATGGGCTTGCTGGCGATGCCGGCCATGCTGAAGGCCGGCTACAGCGTGCGCCTGACAGCCGGGTCGATCACGGCGGGCGGCTGCCTGGGCATCCTGCTGCCGCCTTCCGTGATGCTGATCGTGTACGGCGCGACCACCGGCGTGTCGGTGGTGCAGCTGTATGCCGGCGCGCTGTTCCCGGGCATCATGCTGGCGGTGCTGTACATGATCTACGTGATCATCGTGGCCAAGCTGCGCCCCGACATGGCGCCGCCCCTGCCCAAAGAAGAACGCGGCGTGCCGTTGTCCCCGGAATCCGCGGCGCTGGCCTCCGGAGGCTACACGCGCGCCGTGTCCGGCATGCTGGCGGCCTTGTTCAAGGGTCGCCGCAACAAGGACGTGCCGCTGGGCTTCCTGATGCGCAACATGGCGCTGGCGATTGCGCCGCTGGCGGTTACGGTGCTGCTGGTGGCCGTGGTCTACCAGGCGACGACGCGGCCGGCGGTGGTATACGAGATCCCCGCCGAATTGCAGCTTGGGTCGGGGGGATTCGATTCGGGCCTGAGCGAGCCGCCGTCGGACGGACTGGCGGAGCCGCCTTCGAACGAATTGGCCGAACCGCCTGCGAACGAGTTGGCGGAGCCGCCTTCGAACGAGCCGCCCGCGG
>NZ_JAOCAT010000055.1:0-20649 GCF_029839485.1 Achromobacter sp. GD03932 | reverse complement strand
CGCGGTCAGGGACGCTGAGCCAACTTGTGTTCCAGGTAATGGATGCTGGTGCCGCCTTCGATGAAGCGGGCGTCCTGCAGCATTTCGCGATGCAGCGGGATGTTGGTGGAAATGCCTTCCACCACCATTTCCGACAGCGCGGTGCGCATGCGGGCCAGCGCCTGGTCGCGCGTGTCGCCGTAGGTAATGACCTTGGCAATCATCGAGTCGTAGTTCGGCGGCACGAAATAGCCGTTGAACGCATGCGAATCGATACGCACGCCCGGGCCGCCCGGCGTATGCCAGTTGGTGATACGGCCGGGGCTGGGCACGAAGCGGAACGGATCTTCCGCGTTGATGCGGCATTCGATCGCGTGGCCCTTGAATTCGATGTCGCGCTGGCGCAGCGTGAACTTTTCGCCGGCGGCGATCAGGATCTGCTGCTGGACCAGATCGATGCCGGTGATCAGCTCGGTGACCGGGTGTTCGACCTGGATGCGGGTGTTCATTTCGATGAAATAGAACTCGCCGTTTTCATACAGGAACTCGAACGTACCCGCGCCGCGGTAGCCCATCTTGCGGCAGGCGTCGGCGCAGCGGTCGCCGATGCGCTCGATCAGGCGGCGCGCGATGCCGGGCGCCGGCGCTTCTTCGATGACCTTCTGGTGGCGGCGCTGCATGGAGCAGTCGCGCTCGCCCAGCCAGACCGCGTTGCGGCCGCCGTCGGCGAGCACCTGGATTTCCACGTGGCGCGGATTCTCCAGGAACTTCTCCATATAGACTTCGGGGTTGTTGAACGCGGCGCCCGCTTCGGAACGCGTCATGGTGACGGCGTTCAGCAGCGCGGCCTCGGTGTACACCACGCGCATGCCGCGGCCACCGCCGCCGCCTGCCGCCTTGATGATGACCGGATACCCGACTTCGCGCGCAATGCGGACGATTTCCTGCGGATCGTCGGGCAACGCGCCCTCCGAACCCGGCACCACCGGCACGCCGGCTTCGATCATGGCGCGCTTGGCGCTGACCTTGTCGCCCATCAGGCGGATGGTGTCGGGACGCGGACCGATGAAGACGAAGCCGCTCTTTTCGACGCGATCGGCGAAGTCGGCATTTTCGGACAAGAACCCGTAACCCGGGTGGATTGCCTCGGAATCCGTGACTTCGGCCGCCGAAATGATGGCCGGCATGTTCAGGTAGCTTTCACGCGACGGCGCGGGCCCGATGCACACCGATTCATCGGCCAGGCGCACGTACTTGGCTTCGCGGTCGGCCTCGGAGTGCACTACCACGGTCTTGATGCCCAGCTCGCGGCAAGCGCGCTGAATGCGCAGGGCGATTTCGCCCCGATTGGCGATCAGGATTTTTTCGAACATTTTCAGCTATCAGCCAATGACGAACAGGGGTTGACCGTACTCGACGGGCTCGCCGTTTTCGACCAGGATTTCTTTGATGACGCCGGACTTGTCGGCTTCGATTTCATTGAGCAGCTTCATGGCTTCAATGATGCACAGCGGATCGCCTTCCTTGACGGTGGCGCCCACGTCGATGAACGGCGCGGCGCCCGGGTTCGGCGCGCGGTAGAACGTGCCGACCATCGGAGCCTTCACGACATGGCCCTGGATCACCGGCGCAGCTTCGGCGGCGGCGGGCGCGGCCGGAGCGACGGCCTGGGCCGCTGGCGCAACCGGCACGCCGGCTTCGGGGTGGTGGTAGGCGACCGGTTGCAAGGTCTGCGAGAACTTGACGATCCTCACCTTGCCTTCGCCTTCGGTGATTTCCAGCTCGGCGATGCCCGATTCAGCCACCAGGTCGATCAGGGTTTTGAGTTTTCGGAGGTCCATAGAAGCTGCTTCCCGAGATAGTGTCGGCGACGTCCCTGCGTCGGGTCCGCGCCGTATAAGATGTAAATGCTGTGGTTTGGTGCGAGATCAGTGCCGCACTGCGTAACGCAGAGCCGCCTCGTAGCCGTCCGCGCCCAGGCCGCTGATGAGGCCTACCGCCAAGTCGGACAGATACGAGTGATGCCTGAAGGGCTCTCGCTTATACAGATTGGACAAATGTACTTCAATAAATGGGATCGCGACCCCAGCCAGCGCATCGCGAATTGCGACGCTGGTGTGCGTATATGCCGCCGCGTTGATGATGATGAAGTCGGTGCCGTCTTGCCGGGCCGCCTGGATGCGGTCAACCAATGCGCCTTCGTGATTGCCTTGCCACGCTGTCAGCGTGGCGCCCAGTTCGCCTGCGAGCAGCTCAAGACCCTCGTTGATCTGTTGCAGCGTGAGGCTGCCGTAGATGTGAGGTTCTCGGGTGCCGAGCAGGTTCAGGTTCGGGCCATGCAATACCAGTATGTTTTGCGCCATGCGCTTGCCAATGAGTGGTTTGCCAATTGTTGGCAAAACAGCCGATAAACCAGCTTTTTACGCCAATTCCTACTATTTGTCCAACAGACTTACGCCTTTAAACCAGACAGGGTGCGATCCAAGTCATCGGGCTGGATTTCACCCAATATCTTCCGGTTAATTCCGCCATCTGCGTTGAAAACAATAGTAAAAGGCAGGCCGCCGCTGGGGTTTCCCAGCTTACGCAATGTATCGATAGCGCCGGCGCCTATCACCCACAAGGGGTAGGAAACCTGTACTTTCTCGACAAATTTTTGCATATTCGCAGCCGAATCGACGCCAATGCCGACAAACCGTACATGCGGGTATTTTTTCTGCAAGACGTCGAGTTCGGGCATTTCTCGGACGCAAGGCGCGCACCAGGTTGCCCAGAAATTGACCACGATGGGCTGGCCTTTCCAGCCTGCCAGCGTATGAGACGCCCCGTTCAAGTCAGGCAGCGGCATCTGCATCAGCGCGGCGACGGGATCGCCGGCATCGGCAGTAGCCGAGGGCGTCGAGGTCTTACGGCCCATCAGGGTATAGCCGCCCGCAACCGTGGCGGCTATGGCCACGCCGGCGGAAAGAAGTAGGCGTCGATTCATGGCGCGATCATAACCGCTGCCGCCGTTTTGCGCCGCGCAGGTTTTGCGCCGCGCAGGTTTTGCGCCGCGCAGGTTTCGCGCCGTGCGGGCCGCGGCGGGTCGCCACTCTATATATACAATGCAGGACAGGAGAGTTTTTCAATGCACCTGCATATTCTTGGCATCTGCGGTACGTTCATGGGCGGCTTGGCGCTGATCGCGCGCGCTGCCGGCCACAAGGTCACTGGTTGCGACGCGGGCGTGTACCCGCCCATGAGCACGCAACTGTCCGAACAAGGCATCGAGCTGATCGAAGGCTTCGGCGCGGAACAGCTGGCGCTCAAGCCCGATCTCTACGTGATCGGCAACGTAGTCAGCCGCGGCAATCCGCTGATGGAGGCCATCCTGGACTCCGGCGCGCGCTACGTGTCCGGCCCGCAATGGCTGGGCGACAACATCCTGCCCGGCCAGCACGTGCTGGCGGTGGCCGGCACCCACGGCAAGACCACCACCAGCTCGATGCTGGCCTGGGTGCTGGAAGCCGCGGGCATGGCGCCCAATTTCCTGATTGGCGGGGTGGCGCAGGACCTGCACGTGTCGGCGCGCTTCGATCCGTCGCGTCGTCCCTTCGTGATCGAGGCGGACGAGTACGACACGGCCTTCTTCGACAAGCGCTCGAAATTCGTGCATTACCGTCCGCGCACGGCCATCCTGAACAATCTTGAATACGATCACGCCGACATCTTCCCCGATCTGGCGGCGATCGAGACCCAGTTCCACCACCTGGTGCGCACCATTCCCGGATCGGGCCGCATCGTGCGCCCGGCGCGCTGCGCCGCGCTGGACCGCGTGATTGCGCGCGGATGCTGGTCCGAAACCGTCACGTTCGGCGCCGATGGCGCCTGGCAGGCAACGGCGCCGGATGCCGAAGGCGCGTTCAGCGTGCTGCGCGGCGGCGTGACAGCCGGCACCGTGCGCTGGAACCTGACGGGCGAACACAACCGCATGAACGCGCTGGCGGCGCTGGCCGCCGCCGAACACGTGGGCGTGCCGGCAGCCCAGGGCATCGAGGCCTTGAGCCGCTTCGCGGGCGTGAAGCGCCGCATGGAGCTGCGCGGCACGGTCAACGGCATCAAGGTCTATGACGATTTCGCGCACCACCCCACCGCCATCGCCACCACCCTGGAAGGCCTGCGCCGCCAGGTCGGGCCGGCCCGTATCCTGGCAGTGCTGGAGCCGCGCTCCAACACAATGAAGCTGGGCACCATGGCCGCCCGCCTGCCCGCAGCCCTGGCCGACGCCGACCTGGTGTTCTGCTTCGGCGCGCACGCGGGCAAGCACGCCCTGGGCTGGAATCCGGCGGAAGTGCTGGCGCCCCTGGGCGACCGGGCTTCCAGCTACGATGACATCGGCGCGCTGGTCGCCGCCGTGGCCGGCGCCGCTCGTCCGGGCGACCAGGTGCTGGTCATGAGCAACGGCGGCTTCGGCGGCGTGCACGGCAAGCTGCTGGACGCCCTGCAGGCGCGCGGCTGATTCCGCCAAAGACACCGCAAAGGCGAGCAATGATTCTTTATCTGCACGGTTTCCGTTCCTCGCCGACCTCGCTCAAGGCCCGCATGATGGCCGACGCCATGGCCGAACGCGGCCTGTCGGCGGCCTGGACCTGCCCGCAACTGCCCGCCAGCCCGCGCGAGGCCGTCGCCTTGGCGATGGAGATCGCCCGGCGCCAGCTGGAAGGCGCGGACTCTCCCCGCGCGCTGACCGTCATCGGCTCTTCGCTGGGCGGTTTCTACGCCACCTGGCTGGCCGAACAGCTGGGCTGCAAGGCGGTGCTGCTGAATCCGGCGGTCGAGGCCGCCCGCGACCTCGCCACCCAGATCGGCGAGCACCGCATGTATCATTCCGACGCGCCGTTCGTCTTCCTGCCCGAATACGTGGACGAACTGGCCGCCATCCATGTCCCCCGCATCACCCACCCCGACCGCTACTTCCTGGTGGCGGCCACCGGCGACGAGGTGCTGGATTGGCGCGAAATGCGCGACCGTTACGCGGGCTGCCGCCAACGCATCGTGCAAGGCAGCGACCACGGTTTGTCCGATTTTGCGGAATGGATGCCCGAAGTGCTTGAATTCGCCCTTGGCGACAAGCAGGTTCGCCCCCAATAATCAGTATCAGACTTCACCACTCTATATAGCAGCGCAAGGCGGCGCGTGCGCGCCGCCCAGGACGATCCCCACCATGTATGTGTTTTACGAAGACGACGGCAGCTTCAAGGCCGGCAATATCCTGTCCGAGACCGACGCCAGCCTGCAGGTGGAATCGGAATCGGGCAAGCGCAGCAAGATCAAGCGCGCCAATACCTTGTTCACCTTCGCCTCGCCCGAACCGGCCGCGCTGATGAGCCAGGCGGCCGCGACCGCCGAAACCCTGGACCTGCAATTCCTGTGGGAATGCGCGCCGCAGGATGAATTCGATTCCCCCGCGCTGGCCGCCGACTACTTCGGCCACGCGCCCACGCCGGTGGAACAGGCCGCGCTGCTGATGCGCCTGCACGGCGCGCCGGCGTACTTCCATCGTCGCGGCAAGGGCCGTTACCGCCCCGCCCCGCCGGACATCCTGGCCGCCGCGCTGGCCGCCCTGGAGAAAAAGCAGCGCCAGGCCGAGCAGCAGCAGGAATGGGTCGATGAAATGGCTGCCGGACGCCTGCCCGAGCCCATCGCCCAGGCCGCGGAATCGCTGCTGATCCGCCCCGACAAGAATTCGCAGCAGTGGAAGGCGCTGGATGCAGCCTGCGCCAAGCTGGGCAAGAGCCCCGACCGCCTGCTGCTGGAGCTGGGCGCCTGGCCGCACGCGCTGGCGCTGCACAAGCGCCGCTTCCTGGCGGTGAACTTCCCGCGCGGGCTGGCGTTCCCGGATCTGGAACTGCCTGCCATCGACCGCGAGCTGCCGTTGTCCGACGCCGAAATCTATTCGGTGGACGACGTCACCACCACGGAAATCGACGACGCGCTGTCCGTCTCCACCCTGCCCGACGGCCGCCTGCGCGTCGGCGTGCACGTGGCGGCGCCGGGCATCACCGTGACCCGCGACAGCGATTTCGACAAGCTGGCGCGCGCGCGACTGTCCACCGTCTACATGCCGGGCGACAAGATCCCGATGCAGCCGGACAGCATCATCCAGGCGTTCTCGCTGGACGCCGGCCGCGAAGTGCCGGCGCTGTCCCTGTACGTCGTGGCCGATCCGGAAACCGGCGAGATCATCGAATCGGAAACCCGCCTGGAACGTATCGTGGTGCGCGAGAACCTGCGCCACAACATGCTGGACGCCCAGGTCACGGAAGCCAGCCTGTCCGATCCGTCGGCCGACCTGCCCTATGGTCATTGGCTACGCCCGCTGTGGAAGCTGGCGCAGGCCCTGTCGGCGCAACGCGAAAACGTGCGCGGCAAGCCGGAAAACAATTCGCGGGTGGAGTACAGCTTCTACCTGGACGGTAACCCCGACGATCCCGACACGCCGGTACGCCTGGTGCCGCGCCAGCGCAACGCGCCGCTGGACCGCATGGTGGCGGAATACATGATCCTGGCGAACAACCTCTGGGGCGGCCTGCTGCACCAGCACGGCGTGCCGGGCATCTACCGTTCGCAACAGGCGGGCCGCGTGCGCATGAGCACCCAGGCCCTGCCGCACGAGGCCATCGGCGTACCGCAATACGCCTGGAGCACCTCGCCGCTACGCCGCTACGTGGATCTGGTGAACCAGTGGCAGTTGATCGCTGCGGTCGAACACGGCGTGTCCGCCCGCCTGGTCGCCCCTTTCAAGCCGCGCGACGCGGACCTGTTCGCCATCATCGGCGCGTTCGATGCGCAATACGCGGCCTGGGCGGAGTTCCAGAGCGCAATGGAACGCTACTGGTGCCTGCGCTGGCTGAAACAGCACAACGTGACCCGCACCGTGGCGCACGTACTGCGCGAGGATCTGGTGCGGTTCGCGAATGCGCCGCTGGTGACTCGGGTGGGCGGGATGCCGGAGCTGGAGCGGGGGACTGCGGTGGAGATCGATATTCTGGGGATGGATGAGTTGTCTCTGGAGCTGGATTGCCGGTATATCGGGGAGATTAGTCCGGCTGTGGGCGGGCAGGAGTAGGGCCTTCTGCTCTGGCGGCAGCCCGGGGGCAGCGAACAGGGAGAGGTCCGTTTTTTTGTGTTTAAGGCGTTGGAAGCCTGATCGTTGTTCAGATCAGGCCTGTTGATGCTATTTAAGCGATAAAAAAATTGATCCTCCAGTTCGGCTGGCATGAACGGCAGGTCTGAGCCTGTCCGTATTCTTGTGGGCGAGGCGTTTTAAAAGTTGTTATCCCCGCCGCTCCATATACCTCCGCGCCATCTGATACCCCGCAAACACATAAAACCCATTGCTATTGAGCACCAGCCAAGCCCCCAGCCCGCCGAGCAGAGCAACCACCGGCCCCACCGCCCGAACATCCCCTTGCGTCCACGCGATCAAGCCCAGGACGCCGACAGCTATCAAGCCCAAGGACAGCCGCTTCAGCAGCACCAGCCCGAATGCGTGCCCGCCCATGAAGGCGACCACGCCGATGGCCAACGCCAGGGCCGTCGCCGCACAGACCAGCACCAGCGCGAACGCCGCCAATGCCGGCCCCGCGCCGCGCAGCAGCAGGCTCAGCAGGCCTATCCCTACACCCAACCCGCCTGTCATCACCAGCACCGCCAACACCAGCGGCGACCACATCCCCGGTGGCGCGCGACGCGCATCCATCTCTGCCACGAAGCGATGCATCGCCGCCGACATGGCTAGCTGGTCCCGCTGCGGCAGCGCCGCCTCCAGTTTGCGGCACTGCGCGATCAACGCGTTCAGCCCCGCTCGCGGCGCATCCATCACGCCCTCGCCGCGCCCGGCGCGTGTTCCGCCACCGTGCTGCGCAAAGCCGCCATTGCCTCCTGCACCGCGATCGGACGGAACGGATCCTCGCGCCAGTACATCGCCACCGACCCGAAGCCGGATAGCCGCACCGGAATGATCCGCATCGCCCGCATCTGAGAAAATCGCAGCGCCGCCCGGTGCGAAGCCACGCCGATCATGTCGCTGTTGTTGATCAACGTGAGATTGATGGTCACCGAATTCGATTCGATGTGGTCCGGCGGCGGCGCCTGGCCCGCCGCCGCCAGCGCCGCGTCCACCGCATTGCGGATGGGCGTGCCCTTGGGCCACAGGATCCAACGGTAAGAAAGCAGGTCCGGCCAAGAGGGCTGCTCGATCGCGAACAGCGGATGACGCGGCCGCGCAACCAGATGGATGGGTTCCAGGTACAGGGCCTCGAAGCGGATCGCCGGGTCGTGATGCTCCGGCGCCGAACGTCCCACCACGATGTCCAGGTCGCCCTGCGCCAACTGCGCCAGCAGTTGGTCGGTCGTGCCCTCCACCAGCTTGACGCGGGCCTGTGGCATGCGCTCGAGCAGCTTCATCACCGCCAGCGGCACCGTGTCCGACGCCGACGCGCCCGACGCGCCTATCACCACCCGGCCGCCGCCGCCCTCGCGCAAGGCCGCCATGTCCGCGCTGGCGCGATCCAGTTGCGCCTCCACCCGCTGGGCATGCGCGATCAGCACGTCGCCGTGCGGCGTGGGCCGCAGGCCGCGCGCATGCCGTTCGAACAACGGCAGCCCGATGTCGTCTTCCAGATCCTTCAGCCACTTGGACAAGCCCGGCTGCGTCGTATTGAGCATCGCGGCCGAGTGGCTGATGTTGCGGGTCTGGGCCAGGCTGAGCAGCATTTTCAGGTTGCGCAGGCGCAACCGGTGGGTCCAGTCCATGCAGGCCCTCGTCTCGTCTATGTATATTCTTATTGGTATGGATAATAAGATAAATTCATTTCAAAACACATAGCTCCTTACGCATAATCGTCTCCATATCAGGACCAGCCGCGAACCACGCGGCGGCCACGCGAAGCCGGCGCCAGCCGGACATTCCGGAGACAAGCATGCCCGACGGTCACCCCCCCGGCGCGGACCGCGCCGCCTATTACGCACGCATTGCCAGAAAACACATGGCGCCCCTGTGGGAGTCGCTGCACAACCTGGTGCCGCGCGAACCCGCGCCGCGTTGCGTCCCCGCCATCTGGAAGTACGAAGACGTGCGCGACGACGTCATGGCGTCCGGTTCGCTCATCACGGCGGAAGAAGCCGTGCGGCGCGTGCTCATCCTGGAGAATCCCGGCCTGCCCGGCCAGGCCAGCATCACGCAGAGCCTGTACGCGGGCCTGCAACTGATCCTGCCCGGCGAGATCGCGCCCAGCCACCGCCACACGCAGTCGGCCCTGCGCTTCATTGTCGAAGGCCGCGGCGCCTACACCGCGGTCAACGGCGAACGCACCACCATGCACCCCGGCGACTTCATCATCACACCGTCATGGACCTGGCACGACCATGGCAACGCCGAAACCGCCGAAGGCGGCGAGCCCGTGGTCTGGCTGGACGGCCTGGACATTCCGCTGCTGCGCTTCCTGGACGCGGGTTTCGCCGAAAACTATCCCTCGGCCACACAACCCGTGACCCGCCCCGAGGGCGACAGCATGGCGCGCTACGGCCACAACATGGCGCCGGTGCGCCACCAGACCTCCAGCGGCACCTCGCCCATCTTCAACTATCCCTATGAACGCAGCCGCGAGGCGCTGGACCAGCTCTACCGCCACGGCGAGCTGGATCCCTGGGACGGCGTGAAGCTGCGCTACCTGAATCCGGCCACCGGCGGCTACCCCATGCCGACCATGGCCACCTTCATGCAATTCCTGCCTGCCGGATTCCAGGGCAAGACCTGCCGCAGCACCGACTCCACGGTCTACAGCGTGGTCGAAGGCCGCGGCACCGCGCGCATCGGCGACCAGGAATTCCACTTCGGGCCGCGCGACGTCTTCGTCGCGCCGTCCTGGCAGCCGGTGCAGTTGGCCGCGCTGGACGACGCCACCCTGTTCAGCTATTCCGACCGCCCCGTGCAGGACGCGCTGGGCGTGTGGCGCGAAGCGCGCATCGGCTAGAAGCCGGCGCGCTCCCTCCGCTTCCGTTTCAGGCCGGGGCCGCGCCAGGCCCCGCTCCGCATTCCTTAAAGGTGACCCATGTCTTTCGTCTTCGACCCCGCAGCCCCCATCGCCGTGCCCGTTGCCGGCAGCCAGGACAGCTTCCCCGTGCGCCGCGTCTATTGCGTCGGCCGCAACTACGCCGCCCATGCCCGCGAAATGGGCTTCGACCCCGACCGCGAACCGCCGTTCTTCTTCTGCAAGCCGGCCGACGCCGTGGTGCCGGTGGCTGAAGGCAGCACCCTGTCGCTGCCCTATCCTTCTGAGACCGCCAATCTGCACTACGAGATCGAACTGGTGGCGGCCATTGGCAAGGGCGGCGCCAACATCTCCGTCGACGAGGCCCTGCAACACGTCTGGGGTTATGCCGTGGGCCTGGACATGACCCGCCGCGACCTGCAGATGAAAATGCGCGAAGCCGGCCGCCCGTGGGAACTGGGCAAGGCCTTCGACCAGAGCGCGCCCATCGGCCCCCTGCATCCTGCTGGCGCAGTCAAGAACATCGACCAGGCCGCCATCTGGCTGCAGGTCAACGGCGCCGACAAACAAAGAAGCGACATCGGCAAGCTGATCTGGTCAGTCGCCGAAACCGTCGCCTACCTGTCCAAGTACTTCCGCCTGGAAGCCGGCGACCTGATCTACACCGGCACGCCCGAAGGCGTAGGCCCGGTGGTGCGCGGCGACAAGATGGTCGGCGGCGTGGACGGCCTGGGCACGCTCAGCGTGCAGATGGCGTGAACCCTCCGGAAATCCGCATGCAACTGCACAGCTTCTTCAATAGTTCCACCTCTTATCGCGTGCGCATCGCGCTGGCGCTCAAGGGTTTGCCGTACGAGTACCTGCCCGTGAACCTGCGCAAGCAGGAGCAGCGCGCCGCGGATTACGTGGCCAAGAATCCCTCGGCGGGCGTACCCCTGTTGATCGATGGCGACACCCAGCTGTCGCAGTCGCTGGCCATCATCGACTACCTGGACGCGACCCATCCCGAGCCGCGCCTGATTCCGGCCGGCACGCTGGAACGCGCCCGCGTGCTGGAGCTTTCCGACGCCATTTCCTGCGACATCCACCCCGTCAACAACATGCGCATCCTGCGCTATCTGCAGGACGTGCTGGGCGCCAGCGAAGAACAGAAGAACGCCTGGTACCACCACTGGATCCGCGAAGGCATGACGGCCGTGGAAGCGCTGTTGGCGCGCCACGGCCACGGCGCCTATTGCTACGGCGACGCGCCCACGCTGGCGGACTGCTGCCTGGTGCCGCAGATGGCCAATGCCCAGCGCATGGGCTGCGACCTGTCGGCCTATCCGCGCGCCATGCGCGTCTATGAGTACTGCAATGCGCAGCCCGCCTTCCAGCAGGCGGCCCCCACCCAGCAACCGGACTACACCAAGTGAGCAACCAGGAACCCGACACCCAGGGCGCGCCGCTGCGCGAATACACCGATCCCGCCTACCGCCCTCTATGCGCCACCCTGGCGGACGTGCGCGCCAACATCGACCGGTTGGACGACGAGATCGTGCGCCTGATCGCCGAGCGCGCCATGTACGTGAAGGACGCCGCGCGCTTCAAGCGCGACGCCTTCCAGGTCAGCGCCCCGGCCCGCCAGGCCCAGGTCTTCGAAAAGGCGCGCCTGCTGGCCGAACGCCACAACCAGGGCTTCGCCAATCTGGACCAGGTCGTGGACGCCACCTATCGCGCCATGGTCGCGGCCTTCATCGCCAACGAACAAACCTATTTCAACACCATGAAAGATCTCGGAGACACCCATGCATAAGCCCTACGCGCGCCGTATCGCCGCCCATGCGCTGATCCTGGGATTGGCCGCGCTTGCGCCGCTGGCCGCCGCGCAAGCCCAGGCCTGGCCGGCCCAGCCGCTCAAGGCCATCGTGCCCTTCGGCCCGGGCTCCAGCCCCGACCAGGTGGCGCGCATCGTCGGCGAAAAGGCCGGCGCCATCCTGGGCCAGAGCATCGTCATCGAGAACAAGCCGGGCGCCAGCGGCAACATCGGCACCTATGCCATCGCCAACGCCAAGCCCGACGGCTACACCTTCGGCGTGTCCATTACCGGCCCGCTGGTCAACAACACGCTGCTGTTCGACAAGCTGCCCTATGCGCCGGCTACCGACCTGGCGCCGCTGACGCTGGCGGTGCACCAGCCCAATGTGCTGGTCGTGCCCGCCTCGGCCGGCATCGACAACATCGGCCAGTTGCTGGAAGCGCTGAAGAAAAATTCAGACAAGTACAACTTCCCGTCCACGGGCGCCGGCACGGTGTCGCACCTGGCCGTGGAACTGATGCTGCAGCAGACCGGCGCGCGCGCCACCCACGTGCCCTATCCCTCGTCGCCCGCGGCGCTGACCTCGCTGTTGTCCGGCGACACACAGTTCGCCGCGCTGCCGCCCATCGCCGTCATGCCCATGGTGAAGGACGGACGCCTGAAGGCGCTGGCCGTCACCTCTTCCAGGCGCTCGGCCCTGCTGCCCGACATCCCGACGCTGGCCGAAGTCGGCGTGCCGGGAATCGAAGGCTCGGCGTGGATCGGCTTTGTGATCTCGTCCAAGGTTCCCGCCGACATCCAGAAGAAGCTGTCCGACGCGCTGATCCAGGCCATACGCGATCCCGAGGTCACCAAGCGCCTGCAGGCCCAGTTCATGGATCCCGCCGGCACCACGCCCGCCGAATTCCGCGCCTATATGGATGACGAACTCAAGCGCTGGGAGCCGCTCATCAAGAAACTGGGCATCAAGGGCCAGTAAGCCGGCGCCCGGCCACGCCTCGCAATCCACACAAGGAGAACTCGGGATGCTCATCACCGAACCCGCCCGCCAGGTTCCGCTCTACGGCGAATATGACGTTGTCGTGCTGGGCGGCGGCCCCGCCGGCCTGCTGGCCGCCGCCCGCGCCGCGCGCAACGGCGCCAGCGTGCTGCTGGTGGAACGTTACGGCTTCCTGGGAGGGATGGGCACGGCGGCCGGCGTATCCAACTTCTGCGGCCTGCACGCGAACGTCCGCGGCAATATCCGCCAGGTGGTCCACGGCATGACGGACGACTTGCTGGACCGCATGCGGGCCTTGGACGGCCTCAACGAGCCGCATCTGATCCTGGGCAAGATCCACGCCCAGGCCTACGACATCTCGGCCTTCAAGTGCGCCGCCGACGGGCTGGTCCAGGCCAGCGGCGCGCAGGTGCTGTTCCATGCGCTGGCCACCGGCCTGGCGCGCGGCGCCGACGGCAGCGTGGATGCGCTGTTCCTGGAAACCAAGTCCGGCCGCTGCGCCGTGCGCGCCAAGGTCTATATCGATTGCTCGGGCGACGCCGACATCGCCCAATGGGGCGGCCTGCCCTTCGAAAAGGGCGACGAGCACGGCGGCATGCTTTACCCCACGCTGATGTTCAAGGTCGGCAATGTCGACGGCGCCCGCGCCCAGGAAGCCTGGAAGACCATTCCGCAGCTGATGGACCAGGCCGCGGCCAGCGGCGAATTCACCTTCCCGCGCCGCGGCGCCATCGTGCGCCCGCAAAAACATGACTACGAATGGCGGGTCAACGTCACCCAGCTGGCCAACGCCGACGGCAGCGCGGCCGACGGCACCGACGCCGATTCCCTGTCGGCCGGCGAACTCGAAGGCCGCCGCCAGATCGTGCAATACCTCGCCTTCCTGCGCGCCAAGGTGCCGGGTTTCGAGAACGCCTATGTGCTGGACATCGCACCGCAGCTGGGCATCCGCGAAACGCGCCGCATCGTCGGCGAGGCCGTCCTGAGCAAGGAAGACGTGCTGGGCTGCGCCGACTTTCCGGACAGCATCGGTGTCAACGGCTGGCCGCTGGAAATGCACACGGCCGGCGACGTGCAATGGCTCTGGCCGCCTATCCCCGAGTCCCGCGGCTATAACCAGCTGCCATTCCGCATGATGGTCCCCAAACGCGCCCCGGGCGTGGCGGGCAACGTGCTGGTGGCCGGACGCTGCGCCTCCATGACGCACGAAGGCCAGTCGGCCGCGCGCGTAAGCGGCAGCTGCTTCGTCATGGGCGAGGCCGCGGGCACGGCGGCCGCCATGGCGCTGCGCGCCGGCATCGCACCGGGCGACGTGCCCATTTCCGCCTTGCAGGCGCAGCTGTTGAAACAAGGCGTGTTCCTGGGCGGCCAGGACTGAACGGCGCGGAGGCCACATATGAACGCAACGCAAACCGATAAATCCGTGATCGTGGTGGGCGGCGGCATCGGCGGCCTGGCCGCCGCGCTGGCGCTGACCCGGCAAGGCATCGCCGTGCAGTTGCTGGAGCAGGCCGCGCACATCGGCGAAATCGGCGCCGGCATCCAGCTGGGCCCCAACGCCTTCGCGGCGCTGGACGCCCTGGGCGTGGGCCAGACCGCGCGCGCCCGCGCCGTCTTCACCGACCACATCATCATGATGGACGCGGTCGACGCCAAAGAGGTCGTGCGCATCGATACAGGCGAGGCCTTCCGCGAGCGCTTCGGCGGCCCCTACGCCGTGATCCACCGCGCCGACATCCACCTGTCCATCCTGGAGGCCGTGCAGCAGAATCCGCTGATCAGCTTTCGCACCTCCACCCAGATCGCCTCCATGTCGCAGGACGACAAGGGCGTGGAGGCCGTGGACACGCAGGGCAACCGCTATCGCGCCGACGCCGTAGTGGGCGCGGACGGCGTGAAGTCCGTGATCCGCGAACGCATGGTGGGCGACCCGGCGCGCGTGACCGGCCACGTGGTCTACCGCGCCGTGGTCGAACGCGAGAACATGCCCGAGGAGCTGCGCATCAACGCGCCGGTGCTGTGGGCCGGCCCGCACTGCCATCTGGTGCACTACCCCTTGCGCGGCGGCCAGCAATACAACCTGGTGGTGACTTTCCACAGCCGCGAACAAGAAGAATGGGGCGTGCGCGAGG
This sequence comes from Achromobacter sp. GD03932, assembly GCF_029839485.1. Taxonomy (NCBI): domain Bacteria; kingdom Pseudomonadati; phylum Pseudomonadota; class Betaproteobacteria; order Burkholderiales; family Alcaligenaceae; genus Achromobacter; species Achromobacter sp. GD03932. The sequence goes on along the minus strand of NZ_JAOCAT010000055.1, from coordinate 5,706 downwards.
GCAGCAAGGAAGAAGTGCTTTCCTACTTCCAGGGCATCCACCCGCGTCCGCACCAGATGCTGGACCGCCCCACTTCCTGGAAGCGCTGGGCCACCGCCGACCGCGAACCCGTGGAGCGCTGGGGCCAGGGCCGCGTGACCATTCTGGGCGATGCCGCCCATCCCATGACCCAATACATGGCCCAGGGCGCCTGCATGGCGCTGGAGGATGCGGTGACATTGGGCGAGGCCGTGAAGCAGTGCGGCCACGACCTGGAGGCCGCATTCCGCCTGTACGAATCCGTCCGCATCCCGCGCAGCGCGCGGGTGGTGTGGTCCACGCGCGAAATGGGCAGGCTCTATCACGCGCGGGGCGTCGAACGCACCGTGCGCAACATGCTGTGGACTGGCCGCAGCCAGTCCCAGTTCTACGACGCGTTGCAGTGGCTGTACGGCTGGAAGGTGGAAAACTGCCTCGCGGGGCATTCCTCTCAATAGAAAAAATGCAGGCACCCAAGGAGACAACCATGAGAAAAACCGCAATCCGCGGCAGCGCCGCCCTCGCGCTTGCGCTGACCGCGTTCGCGGCCGCCGCGCAGCAGAAGCCGGTCGACATCGGCTTCATCGGCACCCTGTCCACGCCCGCCGGCTACATCGGCGAAGACGAGCGCGACGCCTTCATGCTGGCCGTGAAGGAAGGCGGGGGCAAGCTGGGCGGCGTGCCGGTCAATGTGCGCGTGGAGGACGATGCGCTCAAACCCGCCAACGCCAAGCAGATCGCCGACAAGATGGTGCAGGGCGGCGTGCGGTTGTTCACCGGCATCAATTTCTCCAACGTCATGGCGGCCGTGGGGCCCACGGTGCTGAACGCGGGCGGCTTCTATGTCAGCCTGAACGCAGGCCCCTCCAACTACGCCGGCAAGGCCTGCAACCCGAACTACTTCTCGGTGGCGTTCCAGAACGACTCCTACGCCGACACCGCGGGCCTGGCCGCCAACGAGCTGGGCGCCAAGCGCGTGGTCATCATGGCGCCCAACTACCAGGCCGGACGCGATGCCGTCGCAGGCTTCAAGCGCACCTACAAAGGTGAAATCGCCGACGAGATCTACACCAAGCTGGAACAGGCCGACTTCTCGGTGGAACTGGCGCGCATCCGCTCGCTCAATCCCGACGCCATCTTCCAGTTCCACCCTGGCGGCGCCGGCATCAACCTGACCAAGCAATTCGCCAACTCCGGCCTGGCCGACAAGATCCGCATGATCACGCCCATCTACTCGATGGACGACCGCATGCTGGCCGCCACCGGCAACGCCGGCAAGGGCTTCTACCTGAGCTCGCTGTGGAGCGCGGATCTCGACAACCCGCAGAGCAAGCATTTCGTCGAAGCCTTCACCAAAGCCTACAACCGCGCGCCCACCGCCTACGCGGCGCAGGCCTACGACACCGCCAACCTGATCGGCTCCGCGCTGAAGGCGGTGGACGGCGACATCACCGGCCGCGCCGACGACTTCCGCAACGCGCTGCGCCGCGCCGACTTCCCCAGCGTGCGCGGCAAGTTCAAGTTCGGCTCCAACCAGCATCCGATCCAGGACTGGTACCTGTTGCACATTGAAGATGGCCCGAACGGCAAGCTGGTCTACAAGAACCTGAAGGTCATCGCCCGCGACCATACCGACGTGCACGCCGCCGACTGCAAGATGTAAGTCCGCACGACGCCCGGCGGATTGCGCGCAGTCCGCCGGGCCCACTCCACAAGGAGTCCCCATGCTGATGTTCCTGGAGCAGGTCTTGAATGGCCTGCAGTACAGCGCATTGCTGTTCCTGCTGTCGGCGGGCTTGACGCTGGTGTTCGGCATCATGAACGTCATCAACCTGACGCACGGTTCGTTCTACATGGTCGGCGCGTTCTGCGCGGCCAGCGCGGCGGCGGCCACCGGATCGTTCCTGGCCGCGCTGCTGGCGGCGCTGGCGGGCGCGGCGCTCTATGGGCTGGTGGTGGAGCTGCTGGTGATCCGCCATCTGTACCGCCGCGACCACCTGGACCAGGTGCTGGCCACGCTGGGCCTGACGCTGTTCACCAACGAGATGGTGACGGTTCTGTTCGGCCGCAGCCCGCCTTTCATGGACATTCCGCCCTTCCTGTCAGGTTCCGTGGAGATTCTGCCCGGCCTTAACTATCCCCTCATGCGGCTGGCTTTCATCGGCGCCGGCGTGCTGGTGGCGCTGGGGCTGTGGCTGCTGATCTCGCGCACGCGCGTCGGCATGCTGGTGCGCGCCGGCGCCGACGACGGCGAAATGGTCGACGCGCTGGGCGTGAACATCCAGCGCCTGTTCACGCTGATCTTCACGCTGGGCGCCCTGCTCTGCGGCTTTGCCGGCGTGATGGCGGCGCCGCTCCTGGCGGTGGAAATCGGCATGGGCGAGCGCATCCTCATCACCACGTTCGTCGTCATCGTGGTGGGCGGAGTGGGTTCGGTGCGCGGCGCGCTGGTCGGCTCGCTCATGATAGGCATGACCGATGCGTTGGGGCGCGCCTACATCCCGTTCTGGATGTCGCGGCTGCTGCCGCCAGAGCTGTCGGACTCGGCGAGTTCCAGCCTGGTCTCGGCCAGCATCTACATCCTGATGGCCATCGTGCTGCTGTTCAAGCCGCGCGGCCTGGTTCCCGCGCAGCGATAGGAACGATATCCATGACCAGAAAAACACTCGTCAACATGATCGGGCTGCTGCTGTTCGCCCTGGTGCCGGCCATCGCGTCGGCCACCGGCGAAAGCTTCCTGGTCAACCTGATGACCCGCTTTCTCATCTACGCCATCGCCGCCGTCAGCCTGGACCTGATCCTGGGCTACGGCGCCATGGTCAGCTTCGGCCATGCCGCCTTCTTCGGACTGGGCGGCTACGTGATCGGCATCGCCGGCTTTCATCTGGCCCAGGGAGACACGCTGTTCGGCTGGAGCGGCAGCAACGCGGCGCTGGTGATGTGGCCCCTGGCCATCGCTGCCGCGGCGCTGGCCGGCCTGGTGGTGGGCTTCCTGTCGCTGCGCACCTCCGGCGTGCAGTTCATCATGATCACCCTGGCCTTTGGACAGATGCTGTACTTCATCCTGGTCGGCCTGATGGTCTACGGCGGCGATGACGGCCTGTCCATCGACGTGCGCAACACCCTGCCCGGCATGGACATGAACCGTCCCGCGACCTTCTATTACGTCTGCCTGGCGCTCATGACGGCATGGATCCTGGCCTGCCGCCGCATCGTCAACTCGCCCTTCGGCATGGCGCTGCAAAGCATCAAGCAGAATCCGCGCCGCAGCATCGGCCTGGGCTTGGCGCCCCTGCGCTACCGGCTCACCGCCTTCGTGCTGTCGGCCGCGGGCACCGGGCTGGCGGGCGCGCTATGGGCCAACTATGCGCTCTTCGTCAGCCCCGACATGACTTCCTGGCAGAAGTCCGGCGAACTCATGGCCATGGTGATCCTGGGCGGCATGGGCTCCATCTTCGGTCCCGTGCTGGGCGTGGCCGTGTACCTGGGCCTGGAACAGATCGCCACCGCCTGGACCGAGCACTGGATGCTGATCCTGGGCCCGGTGCTGGTGCTGGTGGTGCTGTTCGGCAAGCGCGGCGTCTATGGCTGGCTGGTGGGAGGCAAGCACCATGACTGATCATCCCAAACTGGAAATCCGCGACCTGCAGAAATCCTTCGGCGCCGTGCGTGCGACGCAAGGCGTCAACCTGCGGGTCCGGCCCGGCGAACTGCATGCGCTCATTGGCCCCAACGGCGCGGGCAAGACCACGCTGCTGTCGCAGATCAGCGGCGAGATCCTGCCGGACGCGGGCGGCATCCTGCTGGACGGCCGCGACATCACCCGCATGCCGGCCCACAAGCGGCCCGCGGCGGGTCTGGCGCGATCGTTCCAGATCAGCCAGCTCTATCCCGCCTTCAGCGCCGAGGACAACGTCGCCATGGCGGTGCAGGCGCGCAGCCCGGGCGGCTTCAACCTGTGGAAGAACGCCCGCAGCCTGCCGCAACTGCGCCAACCTGCCAGAGAGGCGCTGGAACGCGTCGGCCTGGGCGGCCGCACCCACGTGCGAGTTTCAGAACTGGCCCACGGCGAGAAACGCCAGCTGGAACTGGCGATGGCCTTGTCGCTGGATGCCTCGCTGTTGCTGCTGGACGAACCCATGGCCGGCATGGGCGCCGAGGAATCCCAGCGCATGACCGCGCTGCTGCAAGAACTGAAGGGCCGCTACGCCATCCTGCTGGTCGAACACGACATGGACGCCGTCTTCGCCCTGGCCGATCGCATCACCGTGCTGGTTTATGGCAAGACCATCTTCACCGGCACGCCCGACGAGGTGCGCCATCACCCCGACGTGCGCGCCGCCTATCTGGGCGAGGAGGACTGATGCTGCAACTCAAGCAACTGCAGGCCGGCTACGGCGCAAGCAAAGTGCTGTTCGGCGTGGACTTGGACATCGCCGCGCGCCAGGTCGTATCCCTGATCGGCCGCAACGGCATGGGCAAGACCACCACCGTGAAAACCATCATGGGCATGCTGCCCGCCCAAGGCGGCAGCATCCTGCTCGACGGCCAACCCATCGCGGGCCAGGCGCCGCACCGCATCGCCCAACTGGGCATAGGCCTGGTGCCCGAAGGCCGCCGCGTCTTCGGCTCGCTGTCGGTGGAAGAAAACCTGATCGCCACCGCCCGCAACACCCGCGCCGGCTGGCACGTCGGCCGCGTCTTCGACCTGTTCCCGCGCCTGAAGGAACGCCGCGCCCAATCCGCTCGCACCCTGTCCGGCGGCGAACAGCAAATGCTCGCCGTCGGCCGCGCCCTCCTCATCAACCCGCGCCTGCTCATCCTGGACGAAGCCACCGAAGGCCTGGCGCCGCTGATCCGTCACGAAATCTGGAACTGCCTGCGCCGCCTGAAGGAAGAAGGCCAGACCATCCTGGTGATAGACAAGAACCTGAAGGAAATGGCGACGCTCGTCGACCGCCACCACGTTCTCGAAAAAGGCCGCGTCGTCTGGCAAGGCAGCCCCGCGGAACTCGCCGCGCAACCCGAACTGGCGCAGCGCTACCTGGGCGTCTAATCGGATGATTCGCAGAAGCTCAGCCGATTCCCGAACGGATCGATGACCGCCATCACCCGCCCCCAAGGCATCTCTTCCACGCCGGGCCGCATATAGCCATAGCCCTTGGCGTTCACCTCGGCCTGGAACTCGTCCACGCCCCGCATCCGCACGAACACCGCGGACCCGGGCGTGGCATCGCCGTGGTGCTCGCTCAGGTGCAGCACCAGGTCGCCGCGATGCACTTGCGCATACAGCGGCATGCCCGGCTCGAAGCGATGCTCCCAGTCCCACTCGAACCCCAGGAAATCCAGATAGAACTCGCGCGCCTTCTCCACGGAGAAAATGCGCAAAATGGGAATGGCAGCTTGCAGATGCATGACGGCCCCAGATAAAAAAGCAAGGACGCTCAGCATAGATCACAAGCCGCACCGCAAAGCGCAAAGCACAAGGCACAAGGCACACAGCATCACGACGCAAGACACCGCGTAAGCCCCAAAAGGCCGCCCGCGCGGCCGGCCTGGGGCGGGCCCCGCAAGACACGCCCCCCCACACAGATGTCGGCAAGAACCAGAAGAACGCCAATCGCCCCAGCTGACGTCAAGTTTCAACCGCCAGAGCCCGGTGCGTCGGTGGCCCGGGAGGCGCGGGGC
>NZ_JAOCAT010000054.1:0-20925 GCF_029839485.1 Achromobacter sp. GD03932 | reverse complement strand
ACAGAACCTCCACAGCCCTATAAACTCCCCCCGAAAGCAACAAAAGACACGGAGGCAACACATGCGCATTTTGCTGGTCGAGGACAATCTCGATCTCGGCGATGCCGTGGAAAGCAAGCTGCGTTTTGCCGGCCATAGCGTGCAATGGGTGCGCGACGGCGTGGCGGCGCTGCGTTGGGGCCTGGACGAGACCTGGGATGCCCTGGTGCTGGACATCAATCTGCCCGGCAAAGATGGTTTCACCGTCATCCGCGAACTGCGCGCCGCCGGGCTGGAAGCCCCCGTGCTGGTCATGACCGCGCGCGCCGAAATCGAAGACAAGATCGACATGCTGGACCTGGGCGCCGACGACTATCTGGTCAAGCCCTTCGATCTGCGCGAACTTGAAGCCCGGCTGCGGGCGCTGATGCGCCGCCCCGCTGGCCAGACCAGCAGCGTCACCGTCTACGGCAACCTCAGCCTGGACCTTGCCAACCGCAATGTCAGCGTGGCCGGCGCGCCGCTGGAGCTGGGGCGGCGTGAATTCCGGCTGCTGGAGATCCTGCTAGGCAAGCTGGGCCAGACCGTCGCCAAGGAACGGCTGATGAACCAGCTCTTCGACCTGGACGACGGCACCCTCAATGCGCTGGAGCTGCTGATATCGCGGCTGCGCAAGAAGCTGACGGGCGCCTCGATCGATATCGTCACCGTGCGCGGCGTCGGCTATCAGGCCCGCAGCCATGAAGAACCCTGAGAACTTTTCCATCCGCCGCCGCGTCTTGGCGCTGGGGGTGCTGCTGCTGGCCTGCGCGCTGATCGGGCTGGTGTTCTTCCTGCGCGGCTACGCGCAGCGCGCGGCGGAACAGGCTTTCGACCGGCTGCTGGCGGCCTCGGCGCTGACCATTGCCGGCTCGGTGCAGATCGAAGACAACAACGTCACCGTCGAACCGCCGGTGTCCTCGCTGGCCATGCTGTCCGGCGGCGAGCGGGTGTTCTACGAAGCCCGCACCTCGAACGGCCGCCTCATCACCGGCTATGACGACCTGGCGCCCGGCATGCCCCTGGCGCAGTCGGCCACGCCGGTGTTCGCCTATCTGCGCTATCACGACGAACCTGTCCGCGTCGCCACCGTGGGCCGGCTGGTGTCCGCCAGCCAACATGCCGGCTGGGTCACGGTGCGCGTGGCCGAGACGCTGGGGTCGCGCGAAGCGCTGGCCGACGAGATCCTGGGACGTACCGCGCTGCCGCTGGTGGTGGTGTCCCTGGTGGCGCTGGGCCTGCTGTGGTTCGGCGTGCAGCGGGCCTTCGCGCCGCTGGCGGTGGTGGAGCGCGAGTTGCGCAGCCGCGCACCCGACGACCTGGCGCCGCTGGTGACGCCCGTGCCGCGCGAAGTGCGGCGGCTGGTCGAAGCGCTGAACGCCTTCATGCAGCGCCTGTCCGGCGTCATGGGTACGCTCAACACCCTGGTGGCGGACGCCGCCCACCAGGTCCGTACGCCGCTGGCCTCGCTGCGCGCTCAAGCCGAAGTCGCCCTGGAGGAAACCGATCAGCAAAGGCTGCACGCGCGCCTCGAACGCATCCATCTGAACGCCACCCATGCCAGCCAGTTGATCAACCAGCTGCTGATGGACGCCACCATCACGCACCGCCTGGGCAAGGGATCGCGCACGCTGGTGGGCGTAGCCGAGACCGTCAACGAAACGCGCCGCCGCATCGGTCCGCTGGAAACGCAGCGGCTGCGCATCGAGATCGCGCCCGAGGTCCGCCGCGCCCGCATCGCCGGCGACCGCGTCGCCTTGCGCGAGATGCTGCGCAACCTGGTGGACAACGCCCTGCGCTATGCGCCCGACGGCCCCGTGGACATCCAGGCCACGCCCGTGGCGGGCTTTCGCGTTGCGCTCACCGTGTCGGACCGCGGGCCGGGCGTGGCCGACGACGAAAAGGACGCCGTGCAGCAGCGTTTCACCCGCGGCCGCGCCGGCGAAACACAGCCTGGGTCGGGGCTGGGGCTGTCCATCGTGCGCTCGGTGGCTGCCGCCCACGGCGGTTCGCTCTGGCTGCAAGACCGTCCGGGCGGCGGCCTGACGGCGCGCGTGATCCTGCCGCTGGCGCGTTCCGCGCCGGGACGCGCGGCAGCCGCCTGCCTGGGCGCGTTGTGCATGGCAGGCCTGCTGCTGGCCTCGGCCCCCGCCGAGGTACGCGCCGCCGACATCGCGGCAATCGTCACCCGCTACCCCGCGCCGCAGCCCACGTCCCGCGTCCTGACCATCGCCGGCCCCACGGATACGCCGGTGGTCGCGCCGCTGATCCAGGGCTTCCAGTCGCAACGGCCGGACGTCACCGTGGTGTACCGCGAGATGGGCAGCCGCGAACTCTACGAAGCCGCCATCGCCGGGCAGTTGAAGGATGTGGACGTGCTGATGAGTTCGGCCTCGGACCTGCAGATCCGGCTGGCCAACGACGGCTATGCGATGAGCTATTCCTCGCCCTATGCCGCCAAGCTGCCCTCCTGGGCCATCTGGCGCCACGAGGTCTACGGTTTCACCTTCGAGCCGGCCGTCATCGTCTACAACCCCAAGCGCTATACCGAAGCCACCGTGCCGCGCTCGCGCCAGGACCTGCTGCGCCTGCTGGAACGCGACGCCGCGAAGCTGCGCGGCCGCATCGGCACCTATGACATCGCGACCAGCAGCGTGGGCTATCTGCTGGCCGAACAGGACGAGCTGGTGTCGTCGAACTTCTGGGGGCTGGCCAACGCCATGGGCCAGGCTGGCGTGCGCCTGTCGGCCACCAGCGCCGAGATCCTGGACGCCATCGAGAGCGACCAGATCGACATCGGCTACAACATCCTCGGCTCCTACGCGCTGTCGCGACAGGCGGCGGGCGCGCCCATCGGCGTGGTCTTTCCGCAGGACTACGTGCTGGTGCTGGCGCGCTCGGTGCTGATCGCGCGCACCGCGCCCAGCCCGGAACTGGGTCGCGCGCTGGTGGACTGGCTGCTGTCTCCGGCCGGCCAGCAGGTGGCGTCCAGCCATGCCGCGCTGGGTTCCATCATGGAGGACACCCCCGGGCGCTGGACCTCCGAAGCGGTGCTGGCGCGCTCCCAGGGCATCGTGCAGCCAGTGGTGCTGAGCCCGGCCCTGCTGGTCGGCCTGGACCAGCGCCGCCATTCGCGCTTCGTGCAGAACTGGATCCGGCTGGTGACGGACACGCCCGCGCGGCCGTAACGTTTTTGGGCGCGCCGCGCCCACCCCGCCCAGGGATTTCCCCTAGTCGCGTCCCGCCGCCATGACAGGACGACGACAGACGCCGGCTCCTAAGATGCCCGCAAGCTGGACACGGATCCCGCTCCAACCACAAGACTCATCGGAGACACACCCATGCTTGCCAAGTCCCAACTGGCGGCCGCCTGCGCCGCTGCATTCGCCCTTGCCGCCGGCAGCGCCTTTGCGCAGCAAGTGCCGGCCGGCTATCCGGCCGACTACCAGAAGATCCTGGACGGCGCCAAGAAGGAAGGCAAGGTCGTCATCTATTCGACCACCGACACCAAGGCCGCCGGCCCCGTCATCAAGGGCTTCGAAGCGCTGTACCCGGGCATCAAGGTCGAATACAACGACATGAACAGCACCGAGCTCTACAACCGCTACATCAGCGAGCAGGCGGCTGGCGGCACCAGCGGCGACGTCGTCTGGAGCTCGTCGATGGACTCGGCCCTGAAGCTGGCCAGCGACTACGCCCTGCAATACAAGTCGCCGGAAGTCGGCAAGCTGCCGGCCTGGGCGGTGTGGAAGGATTCGGCCTACGGCACCACCTATGAACCGGCCGTGTTCATCTACAACAAGCGCCTGATCCCCGCCGCCGAGGTGCCCACCACGCACGGCGCCCTGGCCAAGCTGATCGCCAGCCAGCCGGACAAGTTCAAGAACAAGGTCACCACCTACGACATCGAGAAGTCGGCCGTGGGCTTCATGCTGGCGGTGCAGGACAAGGTCAACGACCCCAAGTACTTCGAGACGCTCAAGGGCATCGCCGCAGGCGGCCTGATCGTGCAATCGTCCACCGGCACCATGATGGAACGCGTGTCCTCCGGCGAAAACCTGATCGGCTACAACATCCTGGGTTCCTACGCCGAAACGCGCGCCAAGAGCGACCCGTCGCTGGGCGTGGCCTACCCGACCGACTACGCGCTGGTTCTGTCGCGCGTGGCCTTCATCAGCAAGAAGGCCAAGAACCGCAATGCCGCCAAGCTGTGGATGGACTACCTGCTGTCGCAGAAGGGCCAGACCATCCTGGCGAACCAGGCCGACCTGGCCTCCGTGCGCGACGACATCGAAGGCGACAACGACGTCGACGGCATGACCAAGAAGCTGGGCGCCTCGCTCAAGCCGATCCCGGTCAACGAAACGCTGCTGGACTACCTGGAGCAGAACAAGCGCCTGCAGTTCATCAAGGACTGGCGCGCCGCGGCAGGCAAGTAATGCCGCGCAGCCCGGAGCCACGGTTCCGGGCCGCCTCGCGCGCAGAGGACGGCGGCGCGCCGCCGTCCGCCTGACCGCCGCCGGGGCGGTCGCCCCCGACCCGGCCGCGCGACCTCCGCGCCATTCAAGAACACAGGATTCCCCATGCAGTCATTGCGCTCGAAATGGCAGTCCCTGCCCCGCGGCGTGGTGGTGCTGATCACGGCTTTGGCCATCTATGTGCCGCTGTCGTTCATCATCATCCAGAGCTTTCTGTCCGCGCCCTTTTTCTCGCCGTCCAAGGTCTTCAGCCTGGACGCGTTCCGCTTCATCTTTGCGGATCCCGATTTCTACAAAGCCCTGAAAAGCGGCTTCATCCTGGCCTTCGGCCTGGCCGTCATCGCCATCCCGCTGGGCGGCATGCTGGCCTTCCTGATGATACGCACGGACCTGCCCGGCCGCCGCTGGATCGAGCCGCTGATCCTGGTGCCGGTGTTCGTGTCGCCCATGGTGCTGGGCTTCGGCTACGTGGTGGCGGCGGGTCCGGTGGGCTTTTTCTCGACCTGGGCGCAAAACATCCTGGGCTTCGTGCCCTGGAACGTCTATTCGCTGACCAGCATCGTCATCATCGCCGGCCTGACCCACGTGCCGCACGCCTACCTGTACATCTCGTCGGCGCTGCGCAGCATGGGTTCCGACGTCGAGGAAGCCGCGCGCGTGTCCGGCGCCTCGCCGCTGCGCGTGATGGTGTCGGTCAGCCTGCCCATGGTGCGCCCGGCCATGCTGTACGCCACCGTGCTGCTGTTCTTCCTGGGCCTGGAAGTATTCGGCCTGGTGCTGGTGCTGGGCGATCCGGAAGGCAACCTGGTGCTGGCGACGTATCTGTACAAGCTCACCAACAAGCTGGGCATCCCGTCCTATCACCTGATGGCCGCCGTGGCCGTGGTGCTGATCTGCATGACGATTCCGCTGGTGATGCTGCAGCGCCGCCTGATGCGCACCGCCAACCGCTTCGTCACGGTCAAGGGCAAGGCCTCGCGCGCCCGCGCCCTGCCGCTGGGCAAGTGGCGCTGGGTGGCCGGCGCAGTGGTGGCGTTCTGGCTGCTGGTGACCATCGTGGTGCCGCTGTTGGGCGTGCTGCTGCGTGCGTTCGTGTCCAACTGGGGCATGGGCGTGTCGCTGCTGGACGTGCTGTCGCTGGACGCGTTCCGCACCGTGTTCTCGCAGCCCAACCTGATGCGCGCCATCGTCAACTCGGTGGCCATCGGCGTGTTCGGCGGCGCGCTGGCCGTGTTCTGCTACATGTTCGTGGGCCTGGCCATGCACCGCAAGCCGGACAACGTCACCCGCTTCATGGACTACAGCGTGCTGGTGCCGCGCGCGGTGCCGGGCCTCCTGGCCGGCCTGGCGTTCCTGTGGGTGTTTCTGTTCGTGCCGATGTGGCTGGACAACGCCCTGGACGAAGGCGGCTGGCTGTCGGCCCTGCCCTTCGCGGAATGGCTGCGCGAGAACTTCATCGAATGGCTGCGCGCCATGCGCAGCACCATCTTCAGCGTGTGGCTGGCCTACACGGTGGTGTGGATGGCCTATGGCCTGCGGCTGATTTCCTCGACCTTGCTGCAAGTGGGTCCGGAACTGGAAGAAGCCGCCCGCAGCGCCGGCGCGCGCCGCGGCCAAGTCACCCGCCACGTCACGGTGCCGCTGGCCAAGTACGGCCTGATCGGTTCCTGGCTGCTGATGTTCCTGATCTTCGAGCGCGAGTACTCCACCGGCGTCTATCTGCTGTCGCCCGGCACCGAAACCATCGGCTCCATGCTGGTGTCGCTGTGGGCCTCGGGCGCCATCGACATCGTGGCCGCGCTTTCCTTCATCAATATCGTTCTGGTCGTGATCGGCCTGGGCGTCGCCCTGCGATTCGGAGTCAAACTTCATGATTGAGCTTTCTGTAGAAGACCTGCACCTGGATTACGGCGACAACCCGGTGCTCAAGGGCGTGTCGATGCAGCTGCGCCAAGGCGAAGTGGTGTCGCTGCTGGGCCCCTCGGGCAGCGGCAAGACCACGCTGCTGCGCGCCGTGGCCGGCCTGGAAGGTCCCAAGCGCGGCCGCATCACCATCGGCGAACGCGTCGTCTACGACGGCGCGGCGAAGAAGGAGATCCCGGCCGAGGAGCGCAACCTGGGCTTGGTGTTCCAGTCCTACGCGCTGTGGCCGCATAAGACCGTGTTCGAGAACGTGGCCTACCCGCTCAAGCTGCGCAAGGTGCCCGGCACCGAGGTGCGCGAACGCGTGCAGGCCGTGCTGGACCAGCTGGGCCTGGGCAAGCTGGGCCAGCGCCATCCACACGCCCTGTCCGGCGGCCAGCAGCAGCGCGTGGCCATCGGCCGGGCGCTGGTGTACAGCCCGCCGGTCATCCTGCTGGACGAACCGCTGTCCAACCTGGACGCCAAGCTGCGCGAGGAGGCCCGCGCCTTCCTGCGCGAGCTGATCATCCGGCTGGGCCTGTCGGCCTTGATGGTGACGCATGACCAGAGCGAAGCCATGGCGATTTCGGACCGCATCCTGCTGCTGAACAACGGCAAGATCGAACAACAGGGCACGCCGCAGGAGATGTACGGTTCCCCGTCCACCCTGTTCACCGCCGAATTCATGGGCAGCAACAACCGGCTGGACGGCAAGGTCACCGAGGTTCGCGACGGCCAGGCCCGCATCGAAGGGCGCGGCTGGTCGCTGTGGGGCAAGGCCAGCCCGGGGGTGGCCCAGGGCCAGGACGGCACCGCCGTCATCCGGGTGGAGCAAGTGCGGCTGGCGGACGACCCCGACGGCAACCACGTGGACATGCCGCTGCTGACCAGCATGTATCTGGGCGACCGCTGGGAGTACCTGTTCCGCACCCCCGACGCCGACCCGGCCCATACCCTGGCCCTGCGCGCCTATGGCCCCGAAGGCCGCGAGCCCGGCCCCTGCCGGCTGTCGCTGCCGGCCAGCAAGGTCTGGGTCTTCCCCCGCGCGGCCGCCTGAAGCGCCGTCCGGATTCCGCCCCGGGGGCTATTGCAGACCCGGGGCCAGGGCTTACGCACGTCAGGCCTAGGCTTTCCGTGTGAACCGCCACGGGCGCCCGGCGGACCTGGACTCGCTCTACAATGCGCAGGTGCAACGCCTCGCTGATTCCCCCTCCTCGCTGAGCCGTTACCTGCGGTGGCTGGGCGCACCCGCCCAGCATTACCTGCGCATCGGCATCGCGATATCGCTGTTGGTGCACGCCGGCGCCCTGGCGTGGCGCTTCGGCGCGCCCGCGCTCTCGCGCCCGCCAGTCACCAGCCTGGAAGTCGTGCTGCTCAATGCCCGCAGCGAAACGCCGCCGGAAACGCCGCGCGCGCAGGCCCAGAACCAGATGACTGGCGGCGGCAACGCCGAGCGCGGCATGTCCACCACCCCGCTGCCCCGCACCGGCGAATCGGCCGAAACCATCGTGCTGGAGGCCATGCGGCGCCGCCAGGTGCAATTGGAAGCCGAACAGACCCGCCTGATGACCCAGCTGCGCGCCGCCGACAAGGCAGGCGCCGAGCGCCAGGCCGTCAACCCCTGGCCCGACGGCGCCGACCTCGGCCGCGACGCCGAGGACCAGGCCAGCGTCATCCAGAGCGCCCAGGTGGCCGCGCTGGCGGCGCGGGTCCAGCAATACAGCGCCGAACCGCGCAAGCAATTCGTGGCGCCTTCCGCCGAGGCCTCGCGCTACGCCGCCTACCTGGACGCCTGGCGCACCCGCATCGAAACGGTCGGCACCCAGCATTACCCGGACGAGGCCCGCGGCCGCATCTACGGATCCCTGCGCATCACGGTGTCGGTGCGCGCCGACGGCAGCATCGCCAATGTCGAGATCGACCAGCCCTCGCCGCATGCCGTGCTGAACCAGGCGGCCCGCCGCATCGTCCAGCTGGCCGCTCCCTTCCCGCCGTTCCCGCCCGATATCGCGCGCGACACGGACGTGCTGGTCATCACCCGCACCTGGCATTTCGTCAACGACACCCTGGAAACACAAGCCCCATGACCGAGGCGCCCCCTCTCGCCAGATACGCCGTCATCGGCAACCCCATCGCGCACAGCCGCTCACCCCAGATCCACGCCATGTTTGCCGAGCAGACCGGCAAGCCGCTGCGCTACGAGCGCCTGCTGGCCCCGGTGGACGGCTTTGCCGAGGCGGTCGCCGCCTTCGTCGCCGAGGGCGGGCTGGGCCTGAACGTAACGGTGCCCTTCAAGCTGGACGCCTACACCCTGGCCGCCGGCCGCCTGTCCAGCCGCGCCCGCCTGGCCGGCGCGGTCAACACCCTGTCCTGGCGCGACGGCGCCTGGCATGGCTGCAATACCGACGGCGTGGGCCTGGTGTCGGACCTGCTGCGCCTGGGCGTGCGCCTCACCGGGGCGTCCGTGCTGCTGGTCGGCGCGGGCGGCGCAGCGCGCGGCGTGCTGCAGCCGCTGGCCGAGGCCGGCTGCGCCCGCATCCACATCGTCAACCGCACCGCATCCAAGGCGGAAGAACTGGCTGCCTCCTGGCACGAGAGCGGCGTGTCGCCGCAGACGGCTGTCACGGGCGGCAGCCTGGCGGACGCCGCCCTGGCTGGCGGCTGGAACCTGGTCATCAACGCCACCGCCAGCGGCCTGCAGAACGCCGCCCCGGACCTGCCCCCGGGCCTCTACGCGCCCGGCGCCGCCGCCTACGACATGATGTACGGCGCCCAGCCCACCGCCTTCATGCAGCAGGCCCAAGCCGACGGCGCCGCCCTCACGGCCGACGGCCTGGGCATGCTGGTGGGCCAGGCGGCCGAAAGCTTCTACATCTGGCATGGCGTGCGTCCCGACCCTGCCCCGGTGCTGGCCGCGCTGCGCGAGGCCCTCAAGGCCGGGCAATAGACCGCATGGCGACGCGCAAGGGCCGCTCCTGGTTCCGGATCATCAGTGGCGCGCTGATGGCGCTGGTGTGCCTGGTGCTGCTCTACCAGTTCTGGCTGTTCGCCCAGGTGGTTTGGTACAACTATCGCCCCCCGGGCAGCAGCGCGATCATGCGCGAGGAACGCTCCCGCCTGAGCGACGGCAACCCCGATTTCGAGCTGAAGTACGAATGGGTGCCCTACGACAAGATCAACCGCAACCTCAAACGCGCGGTGGTGGCATCCGAGGACTCCAACTTCACCGAGCACGACGGCGTAGAGTGGGACGCCATCCGCAAGGCCTGGGAATACAACCAGAAGCAGCAGGAAGCCGGCCGCAGCAAGATGCGCGGCGGCTCCACCATCACCCAGCAGCTGGCCAAGAACCTGTTTCTGTCCAGTTCCCGCAGCTATATCCGCAAGGGCCAGGAACTCGTCCTGACCTACATGATCGAACACGTCATGAGCAAGGAGCGGATCCTGGAGCTGTATCTGAACGTGGCCGAATGGGGCGAAGGCGTATTCGGCGCCCAGGCTGCCGCCAAGCACTATTTCAATACTTCCGCCGCCAACCTCGGGGCCAGCCAGTCGGCCCGGCTGGCGGCCATGCTGCCCAACCCGCGCTTCTATGACGCCCACCGCAATACCCGGTACCTGAACTCCCGGGTCGGCGTCCTGACGCGGCGAATGCAGATGGTCGACATTCCCTGACACGGATCCGGCGCTCCGGCCCCCACCCTCGGCGGCGGGATTTGTTAAGCTTTCGGGTTTAGGCGTTCCTCCATTTCTTCATGCGTACCGCACGTCGCTACCTGGCCCGCGAGATCTATCGCTCTTGCGCAGTGGTCCTTATGGCCCTGCTGGGCCTTTTCACGTTCTTCGCGCTGGTGGACGATCTGGACAACGTCGGCGACAAGTTCTCCATGATGGCCCTGCTGTACATGCAGGCGCTGGCGATCCCGACCCGTCTCTACGACCTGCTTCCCATCGGCCTGCTGATCGGCGCCATTCTGGCGCTGGCGGGCCTGGCCCAGCGCAACGAACTGGTCATCCTGCGGGTGTCCGGCGTCAGCGGCATGAAGCTGCTGCGCATGCTCTGGATCGTCACGATTCCGCTGATGATAGGCGCGGCCCTGCTGTCCGAGTACGTCACGCCCTGGGCCGAAATCAAATCCGGCGAGGCCAACCTGCTGTTCCGCGGCAAGGCCGGCGGCGACCGCCTCAAGAGCGGCTACTGGTTCAAGGAACCCACCGCCGACGGCGGCACCCGCATCATCAACATCGGCGAACTCAAGGGCGACGGCCAGGTCAGCTCCGTCACCCTCTACGAGTTCAAGAAAGACCTGACGCTGTCCGCCCTGTCCACCGCGCCGACCGGCCTGTTCACCCGCGGCGATCTGCTGCTCAAGGACGTCACCGAAACCCGGCTGGACGACGAAGCCGCAGACGCGCTGGCCAACGCGCGTCCGCCCAAGCACCCGCCCGCCACCGTGGTCAAGGTCCCCGAGCGCAATATCGACACCACCCTCAGCGCCGAACGCCTGCTGGCCCGCGTGCTGACGCCTGAACGCATGTCCATCGCCACGCTGCTGGACTATGTGGATTATTTGCGCAACAACCAGCTGCAATATGGTCGACAGGTCGTCGCCTTGTGGCGCAAACTGGCGTATCCGTTCACCCTGCTGGTCATGATCACCATTGCCGCTCCGATCGGCCTGATGCAAACGCGCCGCGGCGGCGTAGGCGCCAAGGTCTTCATCGGCATCCTGCTCGGCGTGGGCTTCTTCATGCTGAACCAGCTGGCCCTGAACGTGGGCATGCTGGGCAAATGGCCAGCCTGGCTGACCGCCCTGGGTCCGAACATCGGCGCCATGATCGTGGCGTTGGGCGCCATGAGCTACATGGAGTACCGCCACACCATCACGCGGATCGTGCAACAACGTTGGCCTTGGAGCAAAAGTCCCGCATGAACGGCAGTATCTGGATGATCGGCGACGTGCAGGGCTGCTGCTCGCCGCTGGATCGCTTGCTGTCCCATCCCGAACTGGTCGGCGACCCCCAGTCGCGCTTCTGGTTCGCCGGAGATCTGGTCAACCGCGGCCCCGAGTCGCTGGAAACCCTGCGCCGCATCATCGACCTGGGCGACCGCGCGACCTCGGTGCTGGGCAACCATGACCTGCACCTGCTGGCCACGGCCGCGGGGGTGCGCAAGCCGTCCAAATCGGACACGCTCGAGGGCATCCTGCGCGCGCCGGACGCGGCCGACCTGATCAATTGGCTGCGCTTTCGCCCGCTGGCCCACTTCGAACAGAACCACCTGCTGGTCCACGCCGGCACGCTGGCCAAATGGGACGTGGCCAAGACGCTGGCGCTGGCTGGCGAAGTCCAGGACGCCCTGCGCGGACCGAACTGGCAGAAGGCGCTGCAAAAGATGTATGGCAACGAGCCTGCCACGTGGAAAGAAGACCACAAGGGCGGCAAGCGCATGCGGGTCATCATCAACGCGCTGACGCGCATCCGCCTGTGCACGCCCAACGGTCACATGGAATTCGCCACCAAGGTGACGCCGGGCGCCTGGCCTACCGGCCTGGTGCCCTGGTTCGACGTGCCCAACCGCGCCACGCGGAATGTCACGACGGTGTTCGGCCATTGGTCGACGCTGGGGCTATTGCAACGGCCGGACGTGATCTGCCTGGATACGGGGTGCGTTTGGGGCGGGTCGCTGACGGCTTTGCGGTTGCAGGATCGGAGGCTGGTGCAGGTCAAGTGTTCGCAGTTTCAGGATCCGTTGTCTGAGTAGGTTTGAGGCTTTCTCGGTCGCACTGGATGCTTCCGTAGGCGGTTCTCAGTCGCACTGGATGCTTCGTAGGCCGTTCCCAGTCACACGGGATGCTTCGTAGGCCGCCCGTCGGCGCGGACGCCTGAGTGGCGGGCGCCCACGATTGCGGTCCGGAGCCTTCGCTCCGGACTTCCCCTTCGTCATCTTCGTCCAGGCCTGCGGCCTTCCCTTCAGATTCCCTCGGGCGCATCGAGGTTGCCCGCCACTCAGGCGCCCGCACCGACGGGCTACTTGAATCTTGGTTTGGTGCACCGCTGGAGCCGTGGTCGGGGACGAATCCTGAGCTGCCCGTCATTCTCGGCCGCGCGGGCGGCCGAGAATGACATACGTGATTCCTTGAATTTCAATTGTGTTCGCTTGCGCGAATGCGGTGAGCCGTTGACTAATGGTCGCCAGCTCATGGGGGATGGGCGGTGATGGGTGGCGCGCGATGGCGAACCGCTTGCGCATGCCGACCGTCACGCGCGCCACCCATCCGGCACTGGGGTTGAAATGACGATTGTTGGCCTACCGACGCACTTCGGCGCCCTACGCACCACAATTCACCAACCACCTGCGCGCAGCGTCATCACGCGACGCAAGACACCGCGTAAGCCCCAAAAGGCCGCCCGCGCGGCCGGCCTGGGGCGGGCCCCGCAAGACACGCCCCCAACCACTGCTCTAGCGGCGCAACAAGCCAAGACGCACGTAGTCCGTCGGCGCGGGCGGCGTGGCGGCTCGCAACCTCGATGCGCCCGAGGGAATCTGAAGGGAAGGCCGAAGGCCTGGACGAAGATGACGACGGGGCAGTCCGGAGCGAACGCTCCGGACCGCAATCGTGGGCGCGAGCCGCCAACCTACGAAGCGCTCTAGCCTTAGCTACAGCACACTCAAAATCGCATCCCGGGCCTGATGCGAAAGCTCCAGCCGCGTAGGCAGGCTCCCGTCCGGGTGCCGCGCCGCCAACGGCGGCAGGAACACCACTTCGACGGCCAAACCCGTCACGCCCAGCACCCGCCAGAGATTCGCGACCAAGGACTCCTCTCCCACGAACGCCGCATAGCCGCTGCGCTTGCCGTGCTGCAGGAAGCGCAAGGCCACCGGTTGGATCTCGACGGCGGCCGAACGTGCCGGTTCGAACAGGCTGGCATGGAAGGGCAATAGCTCGAAGCCCTCGCTGGTCGTGCCTTCGGGAAACAATCCCACCGCATCGCCCTGCTTGAAGCGGGCATGCATGGATTCACCCATGGCGTGCACCGCATGCCGCTGGCCGCGTTCGATGAAGAGCGTGCCGGCGCCGGCCACCAGCCAACCGATGATCGGCCAGCTGCGGATTTCGCTCTTGGCGACGAAGGAGGTGGCGCGCGCCGAATTCAACACGAAGATGTCGATCCAGGACACGTGATTGGCCACCAGCAGCACCGGACCGGTCAGGCGCGGCTCGCCCTTGAGGACGACCCGCAGACCACAGAAGGCCATCAGGCAGCGCGACCAGCGGCGATTCAGCCAGGCCCGTGCTTTGGGGCCGATCAGGGGATACACCAGGCCCACGCACAAGAGGCCGAAGAGAATCCAGGGCACCACGAGGAACAGCCTAAGAACAAAGCGCAGCAGCTTCAAACCGGAGTCTCCCAGGCCAGGCTGCCACCTACCACGGTGGCGCGGACGCGGCCGGGCAGCATCATACCCGCGAACGGGGTATGGCCGCTGCGGCTTTGCAGCGCGCCGGGCATCACCAGCCATTCGGCTTCCAGGTCGGCCAGGCACAGGTCTGCTGGCGCTCCCACGCCCAGATGGCCCGCGGCTGCGGCCAGTGGCGCAACGCTGGCCAGCACCGCGGCGGGGCCGCAAGTGACGCGCGCCAGCGCTTCGGCCAGGGGCCGGCGGTGATCGCGCGCCCACTTCAGGGCCAGGGACAGCAGCAGCTCCAGCCCGGTAGCGCCGGGCTCGGCCAAGGGGAACGGCACGGCTTTGGCGGCGTCGTCGATCGGATTGTGATCGGAGCACAGCGCATCGACCGTGCCGTCGGCCAATGCGGCCAGGATCGCGTCGCGGTCGCGCTGGCCGCGCAGCGGCGGGTTCAGGCGGAAGTCCGTGTTGAAGAAGCCGATGTCGACGTCGGTCAGGTGCAGGTTGTGGACGGACACATCGGCCGTGACCGGCAAGCCCTCGCGCCGGGCGGCGCGCAGCAGTTCCAGTCCGGCGGCCGAGGACAGCCGCGTCAGGTGCACGCGCGCGCCGGTGACGCGCTGCAATTCGAAAATGGTGTGCAGCGCCACGGTTTCCGCCTGCGGCGGCAGCCCTTCGAGGCCCAGGCGCTCGGCGTAGGCGCCGCTTGCAGCCACGGCGCCGCGCGCGAGCCACGGATCCTGCGGACGCAGCCACAGCGCCAGGCCCATGCCGCCGGCATAGCGCATCGCGCCCCACAGCACGCGCGTATCGGCGATGCCCTGCTCGCCCTGCGTATAGGCCAGGCAGCCGGCCTGCGCCAGCAGGCCCATCTCGGCCAGCGTTTCGCCGGCCAGTCCCACCGTCATCGCGCCCAACGGATGGACCCGGCATTGCCCGGCCTCGGCGTGGCGCATCAGGGCCTCGGCCTTGCCGGGCTCGTCCAGCGGCGCGCCGGGATCCGGCGGCAGCACCAGCCGGGTGACGCCGCCAGCAAGCGCCGCGCGCAGTTCGGCGGCGGCGAAGGCCGCCGCGCCCGGTTGCGTAACGCGCGCGGACAGATCGATCAGGCCCGGCAGCACCGCCAGCCCGCTTGCGTCCAGGGAGCGATCCGCTTGAAAACCGTCGGGCGCGCGGCCCACGGCGACGACGTGGCCGTCGGCGATGTAGAGATCGTGCCGTCCGTCCACCGCATTGGCGGGATCGATCAGCCGGCCATTGCCGATATGCAGCCTCACGATGCGTCTCCGGTCAGCAATTCCATGGCGGCCAGGCGCAAATGCTGTTCGATATCCGCCAGCCGCGCCTCGATGGGCGCCAGGCTGGCCGACACATCGCCGTCGACCTCGATGCCGGGCGTCAGCGCGCCCGCCGGCAGCAACAGAGCATCGGTGCGGGCCGCGGCCAGGGCCTCCGGCGTCAGGCCGTAGGCCTGCGCGTATTCGCGGGCGGAAGGCAGTTGCGCGCCGCTGATCCCTTCCACATGCAAGGGCAGCGCGATGACCACGTCCGCATCCTGCAAGCCTTCGCGCAGCGTGGCGCAGGCGCGCACGCCGAGCTGCGGCAGTCCGTCAGGCAACAGGGTGCGCGGCGCGGCGGCGCGGACTTCGGGCACGCCCAGCGTGGTCATGGCATGGATGACGGAACGCGCCACGCGCGAGTGGCGGATGTCGCCCACCAGCGTCACGGCCAGATTGGTCAGGTCCTGCCGCGCGTCGAGCATGGCTTGCACCAGCGCCAGCGCGGGCAAGGGATCGGCGTGGCTACCGTCGCCCGCGTTAAGGATGCGCAGGCCTGGCGCCGCGTGCGCGGCCGCGCAATGCGCCGCGCCGCTGGCGCCATGGCGCAGCACCAGCAGGCCCGGGGCCAAGCGCGCGACGGTTGCGGCCAGCGCGTCGCCGGCCTGCGGATCCAGGGCCACCGCAGACAGCGACAAGCGCTGCGCAGCGGCGGTGTAGGCGTCGCGGTCCTGCGCGGACTCGTCGGGCAGGCACAGGAATACCGGCATCGCGGGCGATGGGCAGGCCGGCGCCGCCCCCGCGGCATCGCCGCGCGCCGCCCAGGCGCGCGCCGCGTCCAGCAGCCGTTCGACATGCCGGCGGGGCAGCCCTTCGGTGGTCAACAGGTGTATCAGTTCGCCGCGGCGATCGAGTTGCGGATTGAGCATAGGCAGTCCGGACCGCGCGCCTCAGGACGCAGGCAGAGTGTCCAGGTATCGTTGCAGGATAACGGCAGCCGCCATCGCGTCGTCGGCGGCATGGGTGCCGAGCAGGCGCTGCGCCTCCATGCTGGAGCCGCGTTCGTCGACCAGTTCGACGGCCAGGCCGAAGCGGCCGTGCAGTTGGTTGGCGAAGCGGCGGCAGCGCGCGGTGGCGGGCTGTTCGCCGCCGTCGGCGTCCAGCGCCAGCCCCACCACGACGCGGTGGGGCTGCCACTCCTGCAGCAGCGCCGCGATGCGGCCGAAGCGCGCCTCGCGGACTTCGCTGAAGATGATTTCCAGCGGACGCGCCTGGCGCGTCAGCGTATTGCCGATGGCGATGCCGATCTTCTTCTCGCCAAAATCGAAGGCAAGCAGGGTCTCTTCAGGCATGTCCGGCATCGCCCGCCAGCATCACCGGATCGATGCCCAGCAGCTTCAGCGCGGCCGGATAGCGTTCCTCGGGGGGCACGTCGAAAATGATGCTGTCGTCGGCGCCCACGCTGAGCCAGGCGTTCTGCGCCATCTCGCTTTCGAGTTGGCCCGCGCCCCAGCCGGCGTAGCCCAGCGTGACCAGCATGCGGGCCGGCCCCTTGCCGTCGGCCACGGCCTGCAGCACGTCGCGCGAGGTGGTCAGCGCCATGTCGCCCAGCTTGATGCTGGAGCTGTAGTCGCCGGCCGGCGCATGCAGCACGAAACCGCGGTCGGTCTGCACCGGACCGCCAAAGAAGACCAGGGTGTCCTTCACGGGACCGATTTCGAGCGTCAGGTCGATGCGCTCGAACAGGGTGCCCAGCGTCAGGTCGGTGGGCCGGTTGATGACCAGGCCCAGCGCGCCACGTTCGGTATGTTCGCAGACATAGATGACCGAACCCGCCAGGCTGCCTTCAACCATGCCGGGCATGGCGATCAGGAATTGGTTGGCGAAATTGGCTGCCTGCGTCGCGGCGTCTTCGTGATGTTTTTCCGTCATGGCAACCCCTACATGGGTAATCTGAAAGAACCGTGGGGAGGCCGCGCGTACCCAGCAATCATCATGCCTGGCGGCAGGTCCGGCCCACGGTTGCGAAGGATGGGGCGTAGCCCCATCTTACGAGCCTTGGCGGAATATGTCGGCGCTGTGGCCTCAGATTTCCATCAATTCGAAGTCCTCTTTGCGGGCGCCGCATTCAGGACAGACCCAGTTTGGGGGCACGTCTTCCCAGCGGGTGCCGGGCGCAATGCCTTCGTCGGGCAGGCCGGCCTCTTCGTCATAGACCCAGCCGCAAATCAAACACATCCAAGTACGCATAGTTCTCTCTTACATCAATCCAGGCCCTTGCCCGGCATCAGGGCAAAGGTAAGGGGCTTCCATTAGAATGGGGACAATCTTACCGAAACCCAATAGGGGTTCCCCTGATTCACCGCAAATGAGTCCGGGCGCCCCTCCACTCTAACGCTGTCCAAGTGGCCCCCGTTACTCCCCCTCTCGTTTTGGTCTTCGGTCCGCTCGATCCCTCGGGCTCCGACGGCTTGCCGGCAGACGCCGTCACTTGCGCCAGCCTGGGTTGCCATGGTCTGGCGGCCGTGACCGCGCTGACCGTGCGGGATACCGCCGGCATCGAAGAAATCCATCCCGTCACGCCTGACCTGCTGGACGACCAGGCGCGCTGCCTGCTCGAAGACATGTCCGTGCAGGCCATCAAGGTGGGCGGACTATACACCGCCGAAACCGCCAGCGTCGCGGCGCAGATCGCCGCCGATTACAGCCAGGTGCCGCTGGTCCTGCATCTGGGCCAGCGCGCCCAGCCGCCGGCCGACGCCGCCGACGAGGACGATGCCGACGACCTGCTGGCCGCCACCCTGGAGCTGGTGCTGCCGCAGACGGACCTGCTGATCATCGAGCACCTGCGCCTGGCGCAGTGGCACGCCGACGGTGACATTGATATCGGGGACGCACCGACGCCCATGCACGCCCTGCTGGCGGCGGGCGCGGAATGGGTCCTGGTCCTGGGCAGCCCGCAGCGGCCCGGCCACTACGCCAACATGCTGCTGGGACCCAACGGCCAGACCTCCATCCTGCCATGGCATGCGCCCCCGGACCGCAACGGCGACGCCGGCGGCGTGGCCGCCGCTGCCATTGCGGCCATGCTGGCTCGCGGCCTGGAAATGCCGGAAGCCGTGCGCCAGGGACTGGCGCACGCCGACGCCGCAGTCGCCGCCAGCTTCCTGCCGGGCATGGGCCGGCGCATTCCCAACCGGATTCCCTCCCAATGAAAGCGCTGCGCTTCCCCACTGGCCTCTATGGCGTCACCCCCGAATGGGACGATACCGAGCGCCTGCTGCTGGCGGTGCGCCAGGCCGCCGCGGGCGGCATGCGCTCGCTGCAGCTGCGCCGCAAGAACGTGCCCGACGCCGTGCGCGCCGCCCAGGCCCGCGCGCTGGCGCCGCTGTGCCGCGAACTGGGCGTGGTCTTCCTGATCAATGACGACTGGCGCCTGGCGCTGGAAGTGGGTGCCGACGGCGCGCACGTCGGCCGCGAGGACGAAAGCCTGGCGCGCATCCGCGCCGAGGCCGGCCCCGACCTGATCCTGGGCGGCTCCAGCTACGACGACCTGGGCCGCGCGCGGGAACTGCTGGCCGCGGGCGCCGACTACATCGCCTTCGGCGCCATGTTTGCCTCCACCGTCAAACCCGATACCGTGCGCGCGCCGCTTTCGGTCCTGACCGAAGCGCGCCGCCTGACGGACAACTGCGATGCGCCCCGGCCCGCGGTCGTCGCCATCGGCGGCATCACGCCCGACAACGCGCCGCTGGTGGCGCAGGCCGGGGCCGACTCCATCGCCGTCATCACCGCGCTATTCGAGGCGCCCAGCATCCGCGCCGCCGCGGCCGCATGCTCCGCGCCTTACTCCGACAACCCCAACCGCAAGCCTTGAACGCCATGTCCAGTAACGCTCAGCTTTTCGAACGCGCCTGCCGCAGCATCCCCGGCGGCGTCAACTCGCCCGTGCGCGCCTTCCGCTCCGTGGGCGGCACGCCGCGCTTCATCAAGCGCGCGCAAGGCCCGTATGTGTGGGACGCGGAAGACAAGCAGTACATCGACTACGTCGGTTCCTGGGGCCCCGCCATCCTCGGCCACTCGCATCCTGAAGTAGTGCGCGCGGTGCAGGAAGCCGCAGTCAACGGCCTGTCCTTCGGCGCCCCCACCGAAGCGGAAATCGAGCTGGCCGAAGTGCTGATCTCGCGCCTGCCTTCGCTGGAGCAGGTGCGCCTGGTCAGCTCGGGCACGGAAGCGACCATGACGGCCATCCGCCTGGCCCGCGGCGCCACCGGCCGCGCCAAGATCGTGAAATTCGAAGGCTGCTACCACGGCCATTCGGACAGCCTGCTGGTCAAGGCCGGCTCCGGCCTGCTGACCTTCGGCAACCCCAGCTCGGCTGGCGTGCCGCCGGAATTCGTCTCGCACACGCTGACCCTGGAATACAACAACCTGGACGCCGTGCGCGAGGCTTTCGCCCAGCATGGCGCCGACATCGCCTGCATCATCGTCGAGCCGGTCGCCGGCAACATGAACCTGATCAAGCCGGCCCCGGGCTTCCTGGAAGGCCTGCGCGAAGTCTGCACGCAGCACGGCGCGCTGCTGATCTTCGACGAAGTCATGACCGGCTTCCGCGTCGGCCCGCAAGGCGTGCAGGGGCTTACCGGCGTCAAGCCCGACATCACCACGCTGGCCAAGGTGATCGGCGGCGGCATGCCGGTGGGCGCCTTCGGCGGCAGCGCCGAGATCATGAAGAACATCGCCCCGCTGGGCGGCGTCTACCAGGCCGGCACGCTGTCGGGCAACCCGGTGGCCGTGGCCGCGGGCCTGGCCACGATGCGCCTGATCGCCGCTCCGGGCTTCTACGACAAGCTCGCAGCCCAGACCGCCAAGCTGGCCCAGGGCCTGCAGGAACGCGCCCGAGCCGCCGGCCTGGCCTTTTCGGCCGACTCGGTGGGCGGCATGTTCGGCATCTACTTCAGCGATAAGGTCCCGACCTCGTTCGCTGAAGTCTCGGCCTGCGACACCGCGGCGTTCAATCGCTTTTTCCACGCCATGCTGGACCACGGCGTGCATTTCGCGCCGTCCGCCTTCGAAGCGGGCTTCGTCTCGGCCACGCACGATGATGCGGTGATCAAGTCCACCCTGGACATCGCCGAAAAGGTCTTCGCGTCCATGTAACGACGCCGGGGAGCCGGCCTGCGGCCGCTCCCCTTCAAGGCGCCTTGTAGTGCTCGTACAAGGCGGTCACATCCCGCACGTACGCCTGGGTTTCCGCATAGGGCGGCACGGCGTCGTATTTGCGCACCGCTCCTTCCCCCGCGTTATAGGCCGCCAGCGCCAGATCCAGGCGGCCGGGATACTGGTCGATCAGCCGGCGCAGATGGCGCGACCCCGCGTTCACATTGGTCGCCGGATCCACCAGCGCCGTCTCCACGTCCGTCACCGACAACAACGGCGCCGCGGTGGCGGGCATCAGCTGCATCAAGCCCAGCGCCCCCTTGGGGGAGCGGGCGTCGCTGCGAAAGCCCGATTCGATCGCGATCACGGCAGTCAGCAAGGCCTGATCCACGCCCGACTCCCGGGCTGCCCGGGCAATCAGCCCGTCATGCGCCTGCGGTACCTTCAGGTCTCCCCAGCGCTGCGCGCGCGACGCGGAGGCCAGCGTCACCAGGCGTGCGCCATCGCCGGACTTGGGCTCGCATTCCAGGCAGACCTTCATGCCGCTGCCGCGCCAGGCCGTCCTGGCCTGCGCCCGCTTGTAATACTTGGCGTAGCCCGTGGGCACCTTCATGGAACGCCACACGCCGTAGGGATCCTTGTAGCGGTAGATGTCGGCCGCCTGGGCGGAGCCGGCGGG
>NZ_JAOCAT010000053.1:0-25492 GCF_029839485.1 Achromobacter sp. GD03932 | reverse complement strand
CGCTTCGGATCCCTCCGCCCGGCCACCGGCTCAGGGCATCCGCCCATGAACGGGGAACAACCATCGCATCAGGCGAGAGTCAGCCGAGGCTGCCCGGAGCCATCCGAAGCGCAGCCCCACTGGGGCGAGCATCGGAATGGCGCAGGGTGGCCTCGGCGGTTCAGAACCCCGACATCCGCATGCTCGAAGCCCCTCGATATCCTCAAGCCAAGCCAACAACGATCTAAGCCCCAGCGTCCACAGCCTCCAGGATCTTGCCGAACAGCGCGTCGGCGTGGGCCGAGTTCAGCCAGCGCACAATCACCACCATCTGCCGTTCCGGCTCCACCCAGGTAAACGAGCTGCCCGCCCCCACGCCAAAGAAGCTGGAAGCCGGCACGCTGGGAAACACGCGGCCTTCATGGTTCAGCCAGATCAGATAGCCGTAATACAGCGCGATCGCGCATGGCGTGCGCATATCCCGGATCCATTCGCTGGACAGGATGCGGCGACCATTGGCCATGCCGTCGTTCAGCAGCATCTGGCCGATCAGCGCCTGATCGCGGGCGCTGATGGACATGCCGCCGCCCCAGTGCGAACCGCCAGGCACGGACGGCATGCGCTGGCCGTCGATCTCGACCCAGGCGTTGTCGTAGCCGACCCACTGCCAGTTCTCGCTGGCGCCGATGGGCCGCGTGACGGCCTCGCGGAAGACCTCGGGCAAGGGTTTGCGGAACAGGTGCAGCAGCGCATACGACAGCTGGTTGATGCGCACGTCGTTGTATTCCCAGTACGTGCCGGGACGCTGCAGAGGCCGAGCCTCGCCCTTTTTGCCGTCCGGCGGCACGCCGAAGGTGACAGCGCGGTAGCGGTCGGCCTGGTCCGATACGCCGAAGCGTTCGCCTTCCCATTCGCTGGTCTGCTGCAACAGATGGCGCCAGGTGATGTCGGCGTTCTGCCCTTCATCGAAGCCGATGCCCGGCACGCGCTTGCCCACCGGTTCATCCACGTCCGGCAGCAGGCCCCGGTCATGGGCCACGCCGGCCAGGATCGCCAGGTACAGCTTGGCCACGCTGAAGGTCAGGTCGGCGCGTTCGGGCTCGCCCCAGGACGCGATGGTCTCGCCGCGCACCGTGACCACGCCCGACACGGGACCGCGGTCGTGGATCGGGCCCAGCAGGCGGTTCCAAGGCGGCGGATCGTTCAGGTGTACGCCGAAGTTGCCCTTGACGCTGCGGTCCCAGGCGGATTCGTGGTCGTTGGCGAACTGGATCGCCTGCTGCATGAGTGTGTTCATCGTTTCCCTCGTTATGTGTGTGTCTCAGGCCGGGGCGTTTGCACGCGCCCCGGCCAGGAATTCCATTGCCGCCTGCACGCCGCCCGCGCGATGCGGTACGCCTGCCGCGGCCAGGCCCATTTCCACGCCGGCCAGCGTGCCGCACAGCGTCAGGTCGTTGAAGTGGCCCAGGTGGCCGATGCGGAACACGCGGTCGGCGAGCTTGCCCAGGCCCTGTCCCAGCGACATGTCGAAGCGTTCCAGCACCAGCTTGCGGAAGGCGTCGGCCCCATGGCCTTGCGGCATGATCACGGCGGTCAGCGCCGGGCTGTGCGCGGCCGGATCCAGGCTCAGCAGCTCCAGACCCCAACCTGCCAGGGCCAGGCGCGTGGCCTGGGCGTGGCGCTGGTGGCGCGCGAAGACTTGCGGCAAGCCTTCTTCGCGCAGCATGGCCAGGGCTTCATGCAGGCCGTAAAGCAGATTGGTCGACGGCGTGTACGGAAAGTAGCCGCGGGCGTTGGCGGTGAGCATCTCGCGCCAGTCCCAATAAGAACGCGGCAGCCGCGCCTCGTCGGCCGCGGCCAGGGCGCGCGCGCTGACGGCGTTGAAGGCCAGGCCTGGCGGCAGCATCAGCCCTTTCTGCGAGCCGGCCACGGTCACATCCACGCCCCATTCGTCGTGGCGGTAGTCGATGGAGCCCAGCGACGAAATCGTGTCCACCATCAGCAGCGCCGGATGCGCGGCGCCGTCGATCGCGGCGCGCACGGCCGCAATGTCGCTGGTCACGCCGGTGGAGGTTTCGTTGTGCACCACGCACACGGCCTTGATCTTGCGCCCCTGGTCGTCGGCCAGGCGGGCGGCGATGGCGGCCGCGTCCACCGGGTGGCGCCAGTCGCCTTCCAGGAAGTCCACCTCCAGGCCCAGCCGCCCTGCCAGCTTGCGCCACAGGCTGGCGAAATGGCCGGTCTCGACCATCAGCACGCGGTCGCCGGGCGACAAGGTGTTGACCAGCGCGGCTTCCCAGGCGCCGGTGCCGGACGACGGAAAGATCACCACCGGCGACTGCGTCTGGAACACCTGCTTGACGCCTTCCAGCACCGCCAGGCCCAACGCCCCGAACTCGGGTCCGCGATGGTCGATGGTGGGCTGGTCGATGGCGCGCAGCACGCGGTCGGGCACGTTGGTCGGCCCCGGAATCTGCAGGAAATGCCGGCCGGACGGATGACTGTTCAGGGTAAGCATGCGTAGTCCCAAAGTGGAATATTTTTGTATACCAATGAAAAGCGCAGGGCAGACAAGCAGGGCTTGCCCAACGCGCGGACTTGCGGCATGCGTCACTCTATCCCATTGTTTTTGCGTTAATAACCTAGGGTATACACCCATCAGGCGATACCGAAAGACGGGTTTATAGTCTCGCAAAACACGGGGAATTTTTGTATACCAATGAGCAGCGTTTCCAGCCTGATGCCTGATTCCGGCGCCGCCAGCGTGGCCGCCGAAACCGCCCCGCCGTCCGCGGCCCGCGGCATGGGCAACGGCCGCACGCTGCCGGCCACGGTGGCCGGGCAACTGCGCGAACGCATCATCCAGGGCGAATTTCCGCCCGGCACGCGGCTGAACGAACGCACCCTGTGCGACCTGCTGGGCGTGTCCCGCACGCCCTTGCGCGAAGCCTTCCGCGTGCTGGCCGCCGAAGGCCTGGTACAGATCGAGCCGAACCGCGGCGCGCAAGTGGTGGCGCTGTCGGAGGCCAACATCCGCGAAGCCTTCGAGGTCATCGGCGGGCTGGAGGCCATGTCCTGCCGGCTGGCCTGCGAACGGGCCACGGCCACCGAGATCGCCGAGATCCGCGCGCTAACCTACGAAATGATGGCCAGCCACGCGCGCCACGACCTGCCCACCTATTTCCGCACCAATCGCGAGATCCACGAACGCATCAGCCTGGCCGCGCACAACAGCCTGCTCAAGCAGCTGTACGACGCGCAGAACGCGCGCATCCAGAACCTGCGTTTCGTCTCGAACGAAAACCGCCAGAAATGGGATCTGGCGATGCGCGAGCACATCGAGATGGCCGAGGCCCTGGACGCGCGCGACGCGGACCGGCTGGCCGGCATCATGCGCCAGCACTTGCAGCGCAAGTGCGAGGCCGCGTTGAAGACCCTTACCCAGCCGCCCGCGGCGGCGGCCGATTCCGGCTGACCCGCCGCAGGCAGCGCAGCGGGCCGCGCCGCCCGCGACAAGATGGCAGATAAGCAGTACGTGCAGTGACTTCCACAGGAGCCTCACCATGACTGATTTCCGCGTCACCCCCGCAGCATCCGCGCCGACCTGGCGCAGCCCTCTCCCCCTCAAGGCCCTGGTTGCCGCCCTGCTGGCCTGCGCCACGCTGGCGGCCCAGCCGGCGCTGGCCGGCAAGAAGGACGACACCTTGCGCATGGCCTACGACCAGGCGCCGGAAAGCGTGGACCCCTATTACAACAACGTGCGGATCGGCGTCATCATCGCCGCCAACGTCTGGGACACCCTGCTCTACCGCGACCCGGTCACCAACGAGTACAAGGGGCAGCTCGCCAAGAGCTGGAAGCAGGTCGACGACAAGACCATGGAATTCGAACTGCGCGAAGGCGTCAAATTCCATAACGGCGAGGAGTTCGATGCGGACTCGGTGGTTTACACGCTGAACTATGTGGCGGATCCGAAGAACAAGGCCGTGACGCAGCAGAACGTGGCCTGGATCGACAAGGTCGAGAAGATCGACAAGTACAAGGTGCGCCTGATCACCAAGGAACCCTTCCCCGGCGCCAAGGAATACCTGTCCACCACCGCCGCCATCCATCCGGCCAAGTACTACCAGGAAGTCGGCCCCAAGGGCATGAACGCCAAGCCGGTGGGCTCCGGTCCCTACAAGGTGGTGGATTACCAGCCGGGCAAGTCCATCACGCTGGAACGCAATGCCGATTACTTCAAGGATTCGCCGAAGGCCCAGCCCAAGATCGGCAAGGTGGTGATCCGCTTCATCCCCGACCGCCAGACGCAGATGGCCGAGGTCATCTCGGGCGGCGAGGACCTGATCATGAGCGTGCCCAAGGACCAGGCCGAACAGCTGGGCGGCATGCCCTCGCTGCAGATGGTCACCGGCAACACCATGCGCATCGTGTTCATGCAGATGAACATCCAGGAAGGCACGCCGGCCCCGCAGCTCAAGGACGAACGCGTACGCCGCGCCATCATCCACGCCATCGACCGCGAATCCATGTTGAAGAACATCGTGGGCGAAGGCGGCGGCCTCATCAACACCATCTGCACGCCTTCGCAGACGGGCTGCACGCAGGAAGGCGCGCCGGTCTACAAGTACGATCCGGCCCAGGCCAAGAAGCTGCTGGCGGAAGCCGGCTACCCCAATGGCTTCGACATCGACCTGGTGGCCTACCGCGAGCGCAACCAGACCGAAGCCATCATCAACTACCTGCAGGCGGTCGGCATCCGCGCCAAGCTCAACTTCCTGCAGTACGCCGCCATGCGCGACATGATCCGCGCCAACAAGGCCTCGCTCACGCACCAGACCTGGGGCTCCAACCTGGTCAACGACGTGTCCGCGTCCACGCCGGTGTACTTCGCCTTCGGCAACGACGACGTCACCCGCGACGCGCAGGTGCGCGACCTGCTCACCAAGGGCGACCGCACCATCGACAGCGCCGCGCGCAACGCCGCCTACAAGCAGGCGCTGGACCTGATCGCGCAGAAGGCCTACGCGGTGCCGCTGTGGACCCTGCCCGCCTACTACGTGGCCACCAAGGACGTGAACTTCAAGCCCTATTCGGATGAACTGGTGCGCTTCTGGGACATGAGCTGGAAGTAAGGCACGGCCCCGCGCCGGCCCGGCATCGCGCCGGGCCGGCGTGAGTCCAACGAAGAGGAAGCCCTATGCTGTATTTCACGATCAGGCGCCTGGGCCTGGCGGTGCTGGTGGCGCTGACGGTTTCGATCCTGGCGTTCCTGCTGCTGCACCTGTCCGGCGACCCGGCGCTGGCCCTGGCCGGCGAAGGCGCGCGCCAGGCCGACATCGACATGATCCGCAAGACCTACGGCCTGGACCGGCCGCTGGCGGTGCAGTACGCGGACTGGCTCTGGCATATCCTGCAGGGCGACTTCGGCACCTCGGTGTATTTCAAGACCGAGGCCGGGCCGCTGATCCTCTCCAAGCTCAAGACCACCCTGCTGCTGGGCCTGGGCGCGCTGGCCTTCGCGCTCCTGATCTCGATTCCGCTGGGCGTGCTGGCGGCGCTGTACAAGGGCAGCCTGATCGACCGCATCTGCCTGGCCATCGCCGTGCTGGGACAGGCGCTGCCCAACTTCTTCTTCGCGCTGATCCTGATCATGCTGTTCTCGATCTCGCTGCGCATCCTGCCGGTGTCGGGCAGCGGCAGCTGGCAGCATTTCGTGATGCCGGCGATCGCGCTGGGGTACTACGTGGCCCCTGCCTTCATGCGCCTGATCCGCGCCGGCATGATCGAAGTCCTGGCCGCCGACTACATCCGCACCGCCCGCGCCAAGGGTCTGCCGGCGCGCAAGATCGTCTTCAAGCATGCGCTGCGCAACGCCATCGTGCCGGTGGTGGCGCTGGCGGCGGTGCAGCTGGGCTACCTGCTGGGCGGCTCGGTCGTCATCGAGACCATTTTCGCGCTGGACGGGCTGGGCTACCTGGCCTACCAGAGCATCACCTACAAGGACTATCCCGTGATGCAGCTCATCGTGCTGCTGCTGTCGGTGCTGTACGTGCTGCTGACCCTGGCCGCCGATATCGCCAACGCGTGGCTGGACCCGCGCATCCGGGTGTCCTGACATGAACTCGCCTACCCTTACCCCCGCTACCGGCGCCCCCGCGCCGCTGGAACTGTCCGCGTCCGCCCTGCGCTGGCGGAGGCTGCGGCGCAACAAGGCGCTGCTGGCCGGCGGCGGCATCCTGCTCGTCATCGTACTGATCGCGTTGTTCGCGCCCTGGATCTCGCCGCATGATCCCTATTATCAGGACCTGGCCTACCGCACCGCGCCGCCGGTCTGGTACGCCAAGGGCACCTGGCTGCATCCGCTGGGCACCGACCAGCTGGGCCGCGACTATATGTCGCGCCTGTTCTACGGCGCCCGCATCTCGCTCTTGATCGGCATCAGCGTGGCGCTGATCTCGGGCCTGATCGGCACGGCCATGGGCATGGCGGCCGGCTACTTCGGCGGCAAGGTCGACATGGCGGTGTCGTTCCTGATCACCACCCGTTTGTCCATGCCCGTGATCCTGGTGGCGCTGGCCACCGTCGCCATCGTCGGCGGCTCGCTCTGGGTGGTGATCCTGGTCCTGGGGCTGCTCAAGTGGGACCGCTACGCGGTGGTGATGCGCAGCGCCACCCAGCAGGTGCGCTCGCTGGAATACGTGGCCGCGGCGCAGGCGGCGGGCGCGTCCACCTGGCGCATCGTCTGGGGCGAAGTGTTGCCCAACGTGGTGCCGCAGCTGATCGTGATCGCCACGCTGGAAGCCGCCAGCGCCATCCTGCTGGAAGCCTCCCTGTCCTTCCTGGGCCTGGGCGTGCAGCCGCCGCTGCCGTCGTGGGGCCTGATGATCTCGGAGGCCAAGGCCTATATGTTCTTCTCGTTCTGGCTGATCGCCATCCCCGGGTCGGCGCTGGCCTTGCTGATCTTCGCGATCAACCTGGCCGGCGACGGGCTGCATCAACTCCTGACGCCTGAAGAGAGGGCCTGAGCATGAGCGACACCGACATCGTGCTGGATGTGCAGGGCCTGACCGTCGACATCGCCACGCCGCGCGGCCCGCTGCATGCGGTGCGCGACGTATCCTTCCAGGTCCGGCGCGGCGAAACGCTGTGCCTGGTGGGGGAATCCGGCTGCGGCAAGTCCATGACCTCGCTGGCCATCATGGGGCTCTTGCCCAAGGCTGCCCGCCGCAGCACGCGCCGGCTGGCGGTGCTGGGCGAAGACCTCTCGAACGCACGCGGCGGCCGCATCAACGCCTTGCGCGGCAGCAAGATGGCGATGATCTTCCAGGAACCCATGACGGCGCTGAATCCCGCCTACGCCATCGGCGAGCAGCTGACCGAGCATTACATCCACCACTGCAAGGCCGGCGCGCGCCAGGCGCGCGACCGCGCGGTGGAACTGCTGGAGAAGGTCGGCATCGCCTCGGCGGCGCAGCGCCTGTCGCAGTATCCGCACCAGTTGTCGGGCGGCCTGCGCCAACGCGTGATGATCGCCATGGCGCTGATGTGCGGACCGGAACTGCTGATCGCCGACGAGCCCAGCACCGCGCTGGACGTCACCATCCAGGCGCAGATCCTGCGCCTGCTGGCCGACCTGCAGGCCGAGCTGGGCATCGCCATGGTGCTGATCACCCACGACCTGGGCGTGGTGGCGCGCATCGCGCGCCAGGTGGCGGTGATGTACGCGGGCCAGATCGTGGAAGAAGGACCGGTGGCGGAACTGTTCGCCTCGCCGCGTCATCCCTACACCCAGGGGCTCCTCGGCTGTATCCCCGTACCCGGTCGCACGCCGCCCGGCGAGGCGCTGGGCACCATACCCGGCGTCGTGCCCGCGCTGGTGGGCGAGCTGCAAGGCTGCGCCTTCCGCGACCGCTGCCCGCACGCCCAGCCGCAATGCCGCCATGAGGTGCCCGTGCATGGCGCCGTCTCGGGCCAGCAATGGCGCTGCATCCTCGAATCCGAAGGAGTCCCGGCATGAGCCCCTTGCTGCAAGCCGAGGCCGTCAGCAGGCAATTCTCGATCCGGTCGGGCATGTTCCGGCCGCGCAGCACGCTGCACGCCGTCAATGGCGTGGACCTGGCGGTGGAGCGCGGCGCGGTGCTGGGCATCGTGGGCGAATCCGGCTGCGGCAAATCCACGCTGGCGCGCATGCTGCTGGGGCTGACGCCGCCCACCGAAGGCGCGATCCGGCTCGACGGCCAGGACATCCGCAGCCTGGGCCGGCGCGCGCTCGCCCGCCGCGTCCAGCCTATCTTCCAGGATCCGTATTCTTCGCTCAATCCGCGCCGCTCCATCGCTTCCATCGTGTCGCTGCCGCTGGAAGTGCACGGCATCGCCAATCCGAAGCAACACAAGGCCATCGAAATGCTGGAGCGCGTGGGCCTGCCGCCGCGGCTGGCCCACAACACGCCGGGCCAGTTGTCCGGCGGGCAGCGCCAGCGCGTGGCGATTGCGCGGGCGCTGGTGATGCATCCCGAGATCGTCATCTGCGACGAGCCGACCTCGGCGCTGGACGTGTCGGTGCAAGCGCAGATCATGAACCTGCTGATGGACCTGCGGCGCGAGTTCAATCTGACCTATGTCTTCATCAGCCACAACCTGGCGGTGGTGGAGCACATCGCCACCCAGGTGGCGGTGATGTACCTGGGCCGGGTGGTGGAATCCGCCGCCACCGCGCAGCTGTTCCATGATCCGCGCCATCCCTACACGCAGGCGCTGCTGGCCTCGGTGCTGACGCCCGAACCCGGCCTGGGCATACCCGACATGGGCCTGGGCCTGTCGTTCCCGGACCCGCTGCGTCCGCCCCCGGGCTGCCCGTTCCATCCCCGCTGCCAGCAAGCCATGGCGCAATGCAAGACCGAGCGCCCGGCATTGGTCCGGCGCGAACAATCCGTGGTGGCCTGCCACCTCTATCCCCCTACCTCCAACGGAGCCCAGCCATCATGACCCGCGCACAAGCCATCGCCCAGGCGGAACAGTGTTTTGATTCCGGCGCCTTCCGCGCGCTCTTGGCTCGCCGCCTGGCCCAGCCCACCGAGAGCCAGAACCCCGCGCGCGCGCCCGAACTCGCCGCCTACCTGGAAGCCGAGATCCGGCCCGCCTTCGAGGCCCTGGGCTTCACCTGCCGCACGCTGACGCACCCCAAGGCGCTGGCGCCGTTCCTGTATGCCGAGCGCATCGAGGACCCCGCCCTGCCCACCGTATTGGGCTACGGCCATGGGGACGTCATCCGCGGCCTGGAAAAGGAATGGAAGGAAGGCCTGTCGCCCTGGGCGCTGACCGAGTCCGAGGGCCGCTGGTATGGCCGCGGCATCGCCGACAACAAGGGTCAGCACAGCATCAACATGGAGGCGCTGCGCCTGGTGCTGGAAACGCGCGGCAAGCTGGGCTTCAACGCCAAGTACCTGATCGAGATGGGTGAGGAAACCGGCTCCATGGGCCTGCGCGACCTGTGCGAGGAGCATCGCGCAATGCTGGCGGCGGACCTGCTCATCGCCTCCGACGGCCCGCGGCTGAGCGCCGAACGCCCAACCATCTTCCTCGGCGCGCGCGGCAGCCTGAACTTCGACCTGAGCATCGAGGCCCGCGCGGGCGGACATCATTCGGGCAACTGGGGCGGCCTGATCTCCAACCCGGGCATCCAGCTGGCCCATGCCATCTCCTCCCTGGTTTCGCCCTCCGGCCAGATCCGCATCCCGGAATGGGTGCCGCGTGAACTGCCCGACGCCGTGCGGCGCGCCCTGGCCGATTGCCAGGTGGACGGCGGCGCCGACGGCCCGGAGATCGAGCCCTGGTGGGGCGAGCCGGGCCTGTCGCCGGCCGAACGCGTGTTCGGCTGGTGCTCGTTCGAGGTGCTGGCGTACAAGACCGGCAATCCCGACACGCCCGTCAACGCCATTCCGCCGCGCGCCTGGGCGCGCTGCCAATTGCGCTTCGTGGTGGGCGTGGATCCGGACGACCTGGTCCCCGCCCTACGCCGCCACCTGGACCGCCAGGGCTTTCCCATGGTCCAGATCACGCTGACGCGCGAGAACATGTTCCGCGCCACCCGCATCGACCCCGACGACGCCTGGGTGCGCTGGGCGGTGGATTCGCTGGAGCGCACCTCCGGCGCCAAGACCGCCGTGCTGCCCAACCTGGGCGGTTCCCTGCCCAACGACATCTTCACCGACGTGCTGGGCCTGCGCACGATCTGGGTGCCGCACTCCTATCCAGGCTGTTCCCAGCACGCGCCGAATGAACACTTGCCGCCGGCTTTGCTGCGGCAGGCGTTGAGCCTGATGACGGGACTGTATTGGGACTTGGGCGCGGGCGGCACGCCGGCATTGGAGCGCTGAGACGCGAGGCCACGGCCCGTTCGCATTCAAAGGACCATGCGCCGGCCTTAAGCCTTGCCGGACGGCCCCAGCCGCTCCCGCAGGAAATCGATGAAGCGCCGAACCTTGGCGCTGACGTGGCGAGTGTCGGGATAGACCGCGTAGACCTCCAGGCGCGGCAGCGCATACGAAGGCAGCAGGCGTTGCAGCGAGCCGCGCGCCAAAGGCTCTTCCAGCAGCCATTCCGGCAACGCGGCCACGCCGCATCCGGCCTCGGCGAACGCCAGGAGCGCCGAGGCGGTGTCGGCCTGCGCCACGGGCGCCACGCGCAGCTCGTGCTCGCGGCCCTTGCTGTCCGTCAGCCGCCAGCGATCGCTGCGGCCAGGGCGGTTGGCCAGCCAGGGCAACGCTGCCAGCGCCTGCGGCGTGCGCGGCGCGCCGTGCTGCGCCAACAGGTCCGGACTGGCCACGATCCACAGCTTGAACTGGCCGATGCGCGTGGCGCGGTAGCTGGAATCCTCCAACATCCCCACCCGTATGGCCAGGTCCAGACGCTCGGCGATCAGGTCCGCATGCGCCGACCCGGCGCGGTAATCCACCCGCAAGGCGGGATGCGCGCGCGCGAATGCCGCCAGCGCCGGCGCCACCACCCGGTTGCCGTAGTCCACCGACGCCGTCACCCGCAGGCTGCCCGACAAGGCCGTCTGGCCGGAACGCGCCTCGTCCACCGCCGCCTCGGCGTCGCGCAGCAGGCGCGCGCAGTGGCCGTAGAAGCCTTCGCCCGCTTCGGTCAACGCCAGCCGCCGGGTGCTGCGCGTCAGCAACGCCACGCCCAGTTCCTGTTCCAACTGCTTGACGTTGAAGCTGACCACCGCCTTGGTCGTGCCCAGCGCCTCGGCCGCCGCCGTAAAAGAACCGGCCTCGGCTACCGCCGCATACATTGCTAGACGATTCAGATTGATCATGGAAGGCCTGGATAGATTGTCAAAAAAACACGAACAGTATATCCATCGACAGGTCGTTTTTCGGGAACAACACGGCTCCTAGAATGGCGCACCCTTTCCATGGATCCTTCCCATGTCAGATCTTTCTTCCCATTGCCTGCGCCTGACTCTCGACGTCCATTCTCGTATCGAACAGTGGATAGGCTCGCCCGATGCTCCCGACGCGCAGTTGGCCAGCCTGCTCGAGGACTTTTCGCCCGGCTTCAGCATGATCGCGGCCGACGGCCAGCGCCTGCCCGCGGAGGCTTTGCCGGCCTTGTTCGGCAGGTTGCGAGGCGCCCGCCCCGGTCTGAAGATCGACATCGACGAGCTGGCCGTGCTGCACGCCGGCGCGGATTCGGTTTTACTGAGCTACCGTGAACGCCACGCCTGGAGCGCGGGCGCGACCCAGCGGCGGGCGACGGCGCTGTTTGCCGTCCAGCCCGCCGGCCAGCCGCAATGGATGTATCTGCAAGAAACCTGGGCTTGAGAGCCGGACGGGCGCGCCCGCGATTCAGGCCCGGACCGCAACCAGAGTCCGGCCAAAAAAAAGCCTCCGGCTAGGAGGCTTGTCGGAGTGGCTTTCGTATCCCGTCCAGCAGCAGGCTGGTGATGACTTCCGCCAGGGCCTGCTGCCCGGCCGCATCCGGCTCCTGCCGCGTGAACCGTTCGATGATGCCCATCATGGATTGGGCGTACCAGTCGGCCGGAATGTCCTCGCGGAGCAGGCCCACCTGCTGCTCGGCCCTCACGTTGTCGGCGATCATCGCCGCCAGCTCGTTCTTGAGCGCCTCGGCCTCGGCGGCCTGGAAGAAGCCGATGCGCGTCAGGTTCGGATCTTCCTGCAGAATGGCGAGCAGGCCGCTCACGCCCAGGCGGACGCGGCTATCCAATCCGGCGTCTTGCAGGCCGTCCGGCATGCGCGCCTGGCCGATGGCCTGGCGCAGGCGCTGCGCGAACAGGCCCACGAGTTCGTCGTAGGCCGCCTGTTTGCCGGCGAAGTATTGATAGAAGACAGGCTGGGTCACGCCGGCCCGGGCGACGATGTCGCTGATCCGGGTATGCTGAAATCCGCGTTCCGCGAATTCCGCCGCCGCGACCTCCAGAAGTTGAGCCCGTGTACGTTCACCCTTGGTGAGACGCTTGTCTTGCGGTAAAGAAGAGGGTCGTGCCGTAATCATCGCGAGAAAATACTACCCTTCCGCGCTTTTAGCCACTGGTTTTACCCACGGTTCCCACAACGGATACAACCATTGCAATGTCCTTCCCAAAGTGCTTGCCAACTATTGCGATCCTGGCGCTCGCCAGCCTGCTTTCGGGTTGCGTGCCCTACCCCGTGTACAAGACCATGCAGCCCGATGCCCGCGCCACCGTGCTGGACGAAAGCTCCCAGCCTCTGGCCGATGCGCGGGTGGTGTTGATCAGCAGCACCTTTCCCTATGGCCGAGAGCAGTTCCGCAATGAAACCCGCAGCGCGTCCGACGGCAGCGCCGCGTTCGAGGCCCTGAAGGAATGGCGCGCCGAATCGATGATGATCCACGGAGCGCAGGTGTACTTCTGGAACTGGTGCGTGGAGAAGACGGGCTACGAAACCTACATGACGCTGGACCGCGACGCGGCGTATTTCAACGACAAACCGCAGATCACGCTGCGCCCCGGCGAGTCGCGTTCCTGCAACAACTGGCCCGACCGCCAGGACCCGTCAGCCTCCCGCTGAAATCAGTTGAAATCTCCGTAGCGCTTGAGACACTTTATGGAAGCGGCCAGGCGGTAAAGTGGCAATATCGGTCCGAGTCTGGCGTTACGCTGGGCCCGAGGCGGATCAGGAGCAAGATCATGAAGCGGTTTTCTGGCCGGATGGCCATCGTCGCGGCGCTGGCATTGGCCGTGGCAAGCGCGCCTGCCATGGCTGGCGGACGTGGCGGCGGCTATTGGGGCGGCGGCCACGGCGGATATCACGGTGGCGGATACCACGGCGGATATCACAATTACCATGGCGGCGGCGGCAGTTCCGATGGCTGGTGGATAGGCGGCGCGTTCGCCCTGGCCACCATAGGCCTGCTGCTGGCGGCCGATTCCGGACCCTCGTACACCCAGGCCGGCGTCTATTCGTCGGGCGTGGGCTACACCAGCCCGCCGGTCTACGCGGCCCCCGTCTACAACGCGCCGGTGTACGAAGCGCAGCCCGTGTACAGCGCGCCCCAGCCCCAGTACGAGCCGGTGCAGTACGAATCCGTGCCGCCCGTCAACAGCGCGCAGGCCAGCGCCACCCTGGACTGCCAGCGCTGGGCCATGAACCAGAGCGGCTACGACCCGGCCACCATCACGCAATGGACCACCCAGGTCATGGTGGACTCCTACAACCGGGCGCTCGATTCCTGCATGACCAGCCGCGGCTACCGCGCGCACTGATACGGCATTCCGGGTATTCCCGCTTGTCCCGCCGCGCCGGCCTGCCCACACTGCATGCCGGCGCGCCTCATTGAAGGACCGTCGCCGCGTCCCGGCGGACAGGCCGCCGGGCATAGACAAGGGGAAAGCATGTTGGATTTCAAGCGGATCGCGGGGCTGTGCGCCATCGGCGCAGCCTGCGCGTTCTCTGCCGCCGCGCACGCGCAGGCCGACGCCCGGGCCCAGGCCATGACCATCGTCGTGCCCTATGGCGCGGGCGGCATCGTCGACAACACCGCGCGCGCCTTCGCGCAGAAGCTGGCGGCGGAACTGGGCCGGCCCGTGGTGGTCGAGAACCGCGGCGGCGCGGGCGGCATGATAGGCATGAACACGGTGGCGCGGGCCCACGACGAGAACACCTTGGCCTTTACCGCCGTCAGCCCCGTCACGCTGTCGCCGCATGTGATGAAGACGCTGTACGACCCCTTGAAGGATCTGGCGCCGGTGGCGTCCGTGATGTATTCGCCGGTCTATCTGGTCGGCGGCCCGAAGTTCACGGGCAAGACCTTCCAGGACATGCTGGCCCAGGCCAAGGCCGATCCCGGCGGCCTGTCGCTGGCGACGGCCGGCGTGGGGTCGCTGGGGCATTTGATGCTGGAGCAGATCAATGGCCAGACGGGCGTACGCATCACGCACGTGCCGTACAAGGGCATGGCGCAGATGGTGCCCGACGCTCTCGGCGGCCAGTTCACGCTGATGCTGGTGAATGCCTCAGGTCCGGTCAATGCGCTGATCGACGAAGGCAAGCTCACGCTGCTGGCGGTGGGTTCGCCCGCCCGGCTGCCGGGACGGCCCGGCACGCCCACGCTGGCCGAACTGGGCTACCCCATGGCCAACATGACATCCACTTTCGGGTTTTTCGCGCCGGCCAGCACCAGTCCGGATTTCCGTCAGCGCATGAACGGCCTGATCAACCGCATCGCCGCCATGCCGGACATCAACAAGCCGCTGACGGACGCGCTGAACATCATGTCGCCCGGCACGGTGGAGCAGTTCACGGCCCAGGTGCAGAAGGAATATGCCGATAACGGCCAGATCGTGAAGCAGGCCAACATCCGCAGCGAATGAGGGCGTGAGACAGGAAGCGGCTGGCGGCTCAGCGGCGCCAGCCGCGCCAGGCGCACAGCAGGCCGATGGCCAGCATGACGCCGGCGGGCAGGATCCAGACGAATCCCGAATCCGTGTAGACCACCTGCTCGACCGGGTCGTAGTAGCGGCCCAGCTCGTTGAAATCCCACTTCAGGTATTGCGCGTACCAGGCGTAGAAAAAGAGCGCGGACAGGGCCAGGCTTATGCCGGCGGCCGCACGCAGCAGGCCTTTGCTGCGGCCGGTGCGCACGGCCGCCTTCCAGGCCAGGACCGCGCAGCCTGCCACGGCCAGCAGCACCAGCAGGTCGCCCACGTCAGCGCCCATCCCAACGCCCATCCGCCGCCTCCAGGCCGGCCAGACAGGCCTGGGCCTCATCCCATTGCTTTTCACTGAAGACGCGCAGGCCGGCCCGGGCCAGCAGCTCGGCCGTCACGCCCACGCCGGGCTGCTTGCGGCCGGCGAAATGGCCGTCGTACACGTAGCCGCTTCCGCAAGAAGGACTGCCCTCCTTCAGTACCGCGATGCCGATGCCATGCTTGCGCGCGGCTTCCAGCGCCGCTTGCGCGCCGTGCACGAAGGGGGCGGTGACGTCCTCGCCCGACACCGCCATCACCCGGGCGCGGCCAGCCAACACGGCGGCGGCGTCCGAGTCTGGCTCGATCTCGGCGGGCGGGCGCGGAACCGGCATGCCGCCCGCCATTTCCGGACAGACCGCCACCACCCGGCCCTCGTCCCGCCAGCGGGCCAGCACGGCGTTGTCATGGGACACGCCGCGTCCGTCGTAGCGCACGGGGTTGCCCAACAGACAGGAACTGACCAGAACGTATTGCATGCGTAATCCGAGGCAATGAGCCGCTGCGCAGCGCGCGGCCCGTATCCAAAGCATGCATGATAGAGCACCGGACCTGGCTGCTGGTCGTCCGCATAGCCTGGGCTCAGCTTGCCGCCGCGCCCATTTCAAGCAACCACGCGCGCAGCGCAGGATCGCGCACTTGCAGCACCTCGAACAGTCCCAGCGCATTCAACGCCGGCAAGGCCTCCTGGATGTCCCTGCGCGCATCGGCCACGGCCTGGGCCGGCGCCTGCGGATCGAGGCAGACGCGGGCGTTGGCGAGAAAAGCCCCCACCGTTCCCTTGCGAACGGCCACGCCGTTGAACTGGCCCAGATCCCTGCCGTCGGGCAGGACGTCGCTTGCTTTCATGTTGTGCTCCTGTAGGTGTTCGAGACAGGAGTTACGATAGATGCGCCCGCGTGGCAAGTCTGCGCGGTTTTAGCCATTCAATACGGTGTTTCTGCCAATGGCACTGCCTGCCCCAAACGCTCCCCTGCTCGATCCCGGACGCACCCGCGCCGGCGGCGGCCCCAGGCTGATCGCCGTGCGCAGCCAGGACGGCGCGCTGCGCCATACCGCCATGCATCAGCACGCGCGGGGGCAGCTGTTGGGCGCCTATCAAGGCCTGCTGACGGTCTATGCGGGAGACCATCAATGGGTGGTGGCATCCCGACAGGCGGTCTGGATACCCCCCGACGTGCCGCACGGGCTGTACTCGCATGGTCCGTATGCCGGCTACAGCGCGTACTTGAGCCCGGCGGCGTGCGCGGGGCTGCCCGCCGCGCCCTGTGTGCTGCACGCCTCGGACTTGCTGCGGGCCGCCGTGGACCGCGCCGCATCCTGGAGCGACAGTGCGATCGACCCGGCGCGCAGCCGCGTGATCGAGGTGATCCGGGATGAGATCAGAACCCTGCCGAATGCCGGCCGGCCCCAGCTCCTGCCGCGCGACGCGCGGCTGCAGCGCTTGGCGCTTGCGCTATCGGACCAGCCTTCGGACCCCCGGACACAGGAAGAATGGGCCGCCGCCATCGGCATGTCGCCGCGCACGCTGGCGCGCCGTTACCTGGCGGAAACCGGTCTGACCCTGGGCGCCTGGCGGCAGCGCGCCCGTCTGATGCGGGCGCAGGAGATGCTGGCCGAAGGCGCGGCCGTGACCACAGTGGCCTTGGAGCTGGGCTATGACAACGTCAGCGCCTTCATTGCCATGTTCAAGCGCGAACTGGGCGCCACGCCGGGCCGTTACGGCGGCCCGGGCGGTTAAGTGCTGTCAGCCCTGAGGCCCGGGCTTCAGGATTCCTCGGCCGTCTTGCTGGCCCGGCGCGCGCGG
Source organism: Achromobacter sp. GD03932 (assembly GCF_029839485.1). Lineage (NCBI taxonomy): Bacteria > Pseudomonadati > Pseudomonadota > Betaproteobacteria > Burkholderiales > Alcaligenaceae > Achromobacter > Achromobacter sp. GD03932. The sequence continues at coordinate 8,471 of NZ_JAOCAT010000053.1, read as the reverse complement.
GGAGCCGCCTTGCTGGCGGTCTTGGCGGCGCTCTTGCGGGCAGGCTTGGCGGGCGCTTCGGATGCCGCCGCCGCTGGCTCGGCCGCCGCCGCTGACGCGGTCTTGGAGGCGGTCTTGGAGGCGGTCTTGGCCGCGGTCTTCTTGGCGGCGGGACCGCTGCGGGTCGTGGCCCGCTTCGCAGCGGGCTTGTCGGCTGCGGGTTCTGCCGCCGCAGGCGTATCCGCGACCGGCTTGCCGGCCTTGGCCTCGTCCCTTGCGGCAATCCTGGCCATGCCGCCCTCGAACGGGTCGGACATCTTGGCAGGCGTCTTGCTCGCGGGCTGGCTGCGGTTTTCCGCGGCAGGCTGGGCAAAGGTCCATTCAGCGATGTTCACCGCCGGCAGCGGCTGACGCGCCTGCGGCAAGGGCTTGGGCATGGGCGGCAGGCGCGAGGGTTGGACGGGTTTCGATTCCTGCGCCCGAGCCAGGGCGTCGGCCCGCATGGCATCCAGCTTGGCGGCATCCGCTTGTTCGCCGGGTTGCCGGGCGGCGTCGGCCTGCGCGGCTGCCGGCGCTGTAGCGGACAATTGCGCGGCTGGCGCGCTTGGAGCCGGCGCCTTGGCCGGCGCTTCGGCCGAGGGTTGAGCAGAAGACATCACGGGCGAAACTTCGGAGGCTGCGGCAGCGCTCTCACCGCCGGCTTCCTGCTCGGCGACCTGGCCGGTTCCCCTGCCCTCGCCGCCCGATTTGCGCCCGCCACGCGATTTGCGGCCGGACCGGGAACGGGATTCTTCCTGAGCCGCTCCGACTGGCGCATCGCCGGTCTCAGCCGCCGCCGGCTGACGAGTCGAGGCAGAACGGGATCCGCCATCGACGGGGGCTCGGTTCACTGCCGGCGCGCCGCCTGCGCTGTCGCGGAACACATAGGTGCCGGCGTTTTCCTCGCGCCCGACTTCCAGCAGGCCGCGCGACTGCGCCTCGTCCAGCAGGTTGCCGAAGGCGCGAAAGCCGTAGTAGGACTCGTTGAAATCCGGGCGGCGGCGCTTGAGGGCGTCCTTCAGGGCGGACGCCCAGATCTTGCCGCTGTCGCCGCGTTCGGCCATGAGCGCCTCGAAGGTTTCCGCGACCATTTCCACGGCCTGGGTCTTGCGGGCCTCCAGCTCTTCCTTGCGGCGGCGTTCCTCGTCGGGCGTGCGGCGCTGCTGGCCCGCGGCGGCGCCGCCACGGTTGTCGCGGCGCGCGTCCGCCGCGCGCTGGCCTTCGCGCGCCAGGTCGTCATAGAAGATGAATTCATCGCAGTTGGCGATGAGCAAGTCCGAGGTGGACTGCTTCACGCCCACGCCGATCACTTTCTTGTTGTTCTCGCGCAGTTTGGACACCAGGGGCGAAAAATCGGAATCGCCGCTGATGATCACGAAAGTATTGACGTGGGACTTGGTGTAGCAGAAGTCCAGCGCGTCGACCACCAACCGGATGTCGGCGGAATTCTTGCCCGACTGGCGCACGTGCGGGATCTCGATAAGTTCGAAATTGGCCTCGTGCATGGGGGCCTTGAATTCCTTGTACCGCTCCCAGTCGCAATAGGCCTTCTTGACCACGATGCTGCCCTTGAGCAGCAGCCGTTCCAGCACCGGCCGGATATCGAACTTCTGGTACTTGGTGTCGCGTACGCCCAGCGCCACGTTCTCGAAATCACAGAAAAGCGCCATGCTGACGTTTTCGTTGGGGGTATTCATGTTTTTGCTCCAATGCTGCGGCGGCGCCGGGCGAGACGCCGCCAGATGACGCTCATGATATACATATATGCCGCCGGTACGCGGCGCCCACCCCAGCAGCCATGCCTGAAGCTCCGTTGTTTCCCCCTCTTGCCACCGACCGCCTGGTCCTGCAGCCCTTGGAAATCGGCGACGCCGAGGCCATCCAGCGCCTATTTCCGCAGTGGGAAGTGGTGCGCTACCTGGTCGACCAGGTGCCATGGCCCTACCCGCCCGACGGCGCTCGCAACTATCTGGAGCAAGTGGCGATCCCTGCGATGCGCCAGGGCAAGGAGTGGCATTGGTCCATCCGCACCCGTGAGAACCCCGGCAACCTGATCGGCATCGTCAGCCTGATGGACGATGATTCCTGGAACAACCGCGGTTTTTGGCTGGACCCCGCCCATCACGGCCTGGGCTACATGACCGAGGCCAGCGAAGCCGCCACCGCCTACTGGTTCGAGGTGCTGGGCAAGCCGCTGCTGCGCGCGCCCAAGGCCTCCGTCAACGCGGCTTCGCGCCGCATCTCGGAGCGCGGCGGCATGCGCCTGGTCACCACCGAAGAGCGCGGTTACGTCAGCGGACGGCTGCCCACGGAAATCTGGGAGATCACGCGCGAGGAATGGTTCGCCCACAAGCCTCGCCAGGGCTGATGCCGGGCCCGCGGGATGCCGGCGCCAGACGCCGGACGATTCCGCGTCCTATCCGCCCCCATTATTTCCGGGACGACGCGCGCCGCCCACCCGGTCCAAGCCGCCGCTTACCGCCCTTTTCGCCCCGTTTTCCGGCCGATTGACTCGGACCTGCCCTGGCTAGAATTCCCCGGAATCCGGCATTCCGCGTACGGGATGCCTATGTTTATCGGGCAAGATCCATGAATCCGTCTACCGTCATCGGCGCCGCCGTCGGCCTGCTTACCCTGGTTATCGTCGTGGCCCTGGCCGCCACCGACCCCGGCATGTACATCAACCTGCCGGGCCTGGCCATCGTGCTGGGCGGCACCGCGGCCGCCGTGTTCATCGCCTATCCGCTGCCGGAAGTGCTGCGCGTCTTCAAGCTGGTGCGCACCGTCTTTCGCAACGACCAGCACGACCAGCAGCGCGACATCGAGGAACTGGTGTCCATGGCCCAGCTGTGGATGAACACCGACGTCCGCAAGGTCGAGCAGGAACTCAAGAAGGTCAGCAACCCCTTCCTGCGCACCGGCGTGCAGCTGATCATCGACAACACACCCGAAGACCAGATCATCGAGCTGCTGCAATGGCGCGTGGCGCGGCTGCGCGCCCGCGAGCAGGCCGAGGCGCAGATGTTCCGCGTCATGGCCACCTTCGCCCCGGCCTTCGGCATGCTGGGCACGCTGGTGGGCCTGATCAACCTGATGTCGGTGCTGGGCGACGGCAGCATGCAGATGATCGGCCAGCAGCTGGCCATCGGCCTGATGACCACCTTCTACGGCATCCTGCTGGCCAACCTGGTCTGCAAGCCCATCGCGCTCAAGCTGGAACGCCGCACCGCAAGGCGCGTCGAATCCATGAACATGGTGCTGCAAGGCATCGCCATGATGTGCGAGAAGCGCGGCCCCGCGGTAGTGCGCGAAACCCTGAACTCCTTCGTCATGCACGTCGAAGACGAGATCTACGATGGCGGCGCGGACGCCAAGCCGCAGGCCGCGCAAGCCAAGGCGGAAGGTCAGATCAAACCCGCGGCCAAACCCGCCGCAGCCCAGCCCGTCTCCATCGCCCGTCCTGCCGCCGCGCGCCAATGAGCCTGATTTCCCCCACCCTGGCGCAGCGGATCGAGCAGGCCCGCCAGGCCCAGCTGCGCGCCGAGAAAGCGGCGGCCAACAGCGGCTGGCGTCCCAGCCAGAGCGACCGCAAGGACCGCTATGCCCGCTGGCACGTCGAGGAAACCGTCGAACAGGATTCCGAGAACTGGCTGCTCAGCTACCTGGACCTGATCACCCTGCTCCTGGCCATGCTGGTCGTGCTGCTGGCGCTCACGCGCCTGCATGGCGGCGCATTCGGCCAATCGGAACAGCCGGTGGAGCTGGTCGGCACGCTGGCGGCCAGCGGCCTGCCCACTTACGACGGCGAGTATTCCGAATTCGACGCCGTCCAGATTCCCGCAAGCTGGGCGCAGACCGAGACGCCGGCGGCCGCCGCCGCGACCACGCCGGCGCAGCCGGCCCAGGAAGGCGAGATCGTCGCCGACGCCGCCCCGCCGCTGCGCGCGCCCTCCAAGGAATCGCTGGGCCTGGGCGACCTGGGCAAATCGGTGGACGTGATCATCAACGAACAGTCGGTGAGCTTTCGCATCAGCAATGAACTGCTGTTTCCGTCCGGCCAGGCCACCCTCAGCCCCACCGGCCTGGACGTGATCAAGCGCCTGGCCGCCATCCTCAACAAGAACGACTACCAGGTCTCGGTCGAGGGCCACAGCGACCCGGTGCCCATCCAGACCCGGCAATTCGCGTCCAACTGGGAACTGTCCAGCAGCCGCGCCACCAGCGTGCTGCGCGAACTGGTCCGCGACGGCGTATCGGCCCAGCGCCTGCGCGCCGTTGGCTACGCCGAGACCCGTCCCATCGAGTCCAACGACACCCCGGCGGGCCGCGCGGCCAACCGGCGCGTGGAACTCATCATGGACATTGCGCCCGCGCAAAAGGCGGCGCAGGGCGCGGCGCCTGGCGCCGCGGCGGCCGCTCCCGCCTCCGCCACAAAATCCTGATCCGGGTCCAGGCCGCGCAGCCGCGCGGCCTGTCTCTCCGTCCGCCTCAGAGCGGCACAGGCCGGTTCCTCAGCACGTTCTTCATCACCAGCGTCGACCTCAACCGCAGCACGCTGGGCAACGCCGACAGCACGCGGTCATAGAGCGCCTGGAACGCCGGCAAGTCCTGGGTGACGACGTGCAGCATGTAGTCCGGGTCGCCGAACAGCCGCTGCGCCTGCACCACCTCGGGAATATCGGCCAGGGCGGCCTCGAACGCCGACACCCGGTCGCTGCTGCCTTCGCGCATGGTGACGAAGACGATGGCCGAAAAATTCAGCCCGACCGCGGCCAGATTGATGTTCGCGCCGTAGCCGCTGACGACGCCCGCCTCTTCCAGCGCCCGCAGCCGCCGATGACACGGAGACAGGCTCAAGCCGACCCGTTCCGCCAGGTCCGTGATGGAAATGCGGCCGTCTTCCTGTAGCTGCGCAAGAATTTTTCTATCCAGATCATCCATGAGGAAGATTCTACCCAGAACTTCAATTCTTGCGGTAGATGGAAGAAGCACTTCCCCCTGCTTCGCCGATAACATTCCCCGCCTGAGATTCATTTGGGGTATGCAGTTGGAAACCGGCAATCTGGTGGCGTTTTGGCTTGTTTCGCTTTCTTTGGTTGTCGTCCCGGGCGCGGATTGGGCCTATGCCATATCCGCCGGCTTGCGGGACAAGGCCGTCCTTCCCGCCGTGGCGGGGATGTTGACCGGCTATCTGATGATCACCATGGTGGTCGCGGCGGGCATAGGCGCCCTGGTGGCGAGCGAACCCGCGATCCTCACCGTCCTGACCCTGGTCGGCGCGGCGTATTTGCTTTGGCTGGGGGCCAACGTGCTGGCGCATCCTGCCGAGCCCAAGGCGGGCGATGCGCAGGCCGCGGGGCATTGGCTGGGCTGGGCCGCAAGAGGTTTCGCCGTCAGCGGCGTGAATCCCAAGGCCATCCTGCTATTCCTGGCCCTGCTGCCGCAATTCACCAGCCGCGACGGCGCCTGGCCGATATCCACGCAGATCACGGCGTTGGGGATCCTGCAGATCCTCAATTGCGCCGTCATCTATACCCTGGTGGGCCTGGGGTCGAAGGCGGTACTGCAATCGCGCCCGGTCGCCGCGCGCAGGGTCAGCCAGTTTTCGGGCCTGGCCATGATCGTCATTGCGCTGATCCTGTTCGGCGAACAGGCCGCGGTGTTGATGGCCTGACCCAAGCGAGGCGGGCCTTAATCTCCGGGATGCCTGCCGCCCGCGCTTTCCAGGTAGCTGTCCACCGCGCTCCCCACCGTGGGATGGAAACGGTCGTCGCCGAACACCTCCGTCAGTTCGAAGCGCTTGAGCTTGTCGCGCACGGGATCCTTCATTTCCGCAAAATGCAGCGCCGCGCCTTGCTGGGCCAGGCTGCGGCTTAGTTCACGCAGCATGTCCGCCGACGTGACGTCTACGCTGGTGACCGGCTCTGCAGCCACCACCACCCAGCGCACCGGCGTGGGCGAGGCCTCCACGGCTTCCATCAGGCGCTGCTGGAAGAGTTCGGCATTGGCGAAGAATAGCGGCGCATCCCAGCGGAACAGCACCAGGCCGTCGATCAGCGCGGCATTGGGATAGCGCTTCATGTCATGGTAGCCGCGTAGGTTGGGCACGCGGCCGAGCACCGCGAAGTGCGGCCGCCAGCCGTCCCACAGGAATTCGATCACGGCGATGACCACGGCCAGGCAGATGCCCGGAATGGCGCCGAACACGGCCACGCCCGCAAAGCACGCCATCGACAGCCAGAATTCCCATTGCTGGATGCGGTAAATGCGGCGCAGGTCCTTGAATTCAAAGAGGCCGATGGCCGCCGCGATCACCACGGCCGCCAGCGCGCTGTTGGGCAGATAGCGCAGCAGATTGGGCGCCGCGACCAGCAGTACCGCGACTGCTATCGCCCCCACCACGCCTGTCAGCTGCGTGCGCGAACCCGCCGCCTCGGCCACCGGCGTGCGCGAAGCGCTGCTGCTGATCGGAAAGCCCTGGAAGAAGCCCGCCGCCAGGTTGGCCACGCCCAGGCCCACCATTTCCTGGTTCGGATCGACCCGGGTGTTGGTGCGCGCGGCATAGGTGCGCGACAGCACGCTGGTGTCCGCGAAGGCGATCAGCGCCACCGCGCAACCGCCCAGCGCGATCTTGACCAGGTCCGCATGGCTGAGCCAGGGCAAGACGAACTTGGGCAGACCTTGCGGGATTTCGCCCAGCACCTTCACGCCTTGCGAGTCCAGGTGGAACAGGCTGACGGCCAGCGTCGCCAGGATCACGGCGATCAGGATGCCCGGCACGCGATCGTAGCGCTTGAGCAGCAGGATCAGCGCCAGGGTCGCCGCTCCCACGGCGAAGGTAAACCAGTTGGCCTCGCCCATGAATACCGCCCGCCCCAGCCGCCACAATTCGGTCAAGGGGCCGGCATCGTCTATCGATACCGCGAACAGCTTGGGCAACTGGCTGACCAGCACCGTCAGCGCGATGCCGTTCATGTAACCGTAGCGGATCGGCTTGGATAGCAGTTCGGTGATGAAGCCCAGCCGCAGCAGGCCCATCACGATGCAGAACACCCCGGCGACCAGGGCCATCAGGCTGGCCGCGGCCACCGCACGCATGGGGTCGCCTTCGGAAACGCTGAGCACCACCGCCAGGATGGGCGCGGCCAGGGCGGAGTCCGGACCCAGCACCAGGATACGGCTGGGGCCGAACAGCGCATAGGCCAATAGTGGAATGATGGTGGCATAAAGGCCGTAGACGCCTGGGACGCCGGACGCTTCGGCATAGGCGATGCCGACCGGCACCAGCATGGCCGTCAGCACCAGGCCGGCGGCCAGGTCCTTGGGCAGCCAGGCGGCCTGGTATGACCTGAGCACCGCCAGCCCGGGCAGCCAGCGCAGCCAGCCGGCGGCGGACACATCCTTGGAGGCGGGAGTATGGGATGCCATGGGACCTTCGCAATGTGAGCAGGCGCCGGCAGCGCGTATCAGGCTGCAAATCCGGTGGCGCCGATTCCATAGTCTGACGCATTATTCATGCTTGCGGCTATGCATGACGGCGCGAGGCACGGCGTCCTCTCTTTATACAGACACTGGCGACAACCCACATGACACAGATGCGGAATCCCGAGGACATTCCAGGCGCGTTCCAGGCGGCCTGGAACGACCACGACATGCAGGCGCTGGGCGCGCTGTTCCATGAGGACGCGACATTTGTGAACCGGTTCGGCCACTATGTGCGCGGCGTCGAGGAAATCGTCAAGATGCATGCCCCCATCCACTCCACCATCTATAGCGATTCCACGCTGGCGAACGAACTCGTCGACGTGACGCCGGTAGGCGGCGATGCGGCGATCGTGCACTTCTGGAGCCGCCTCTCGGCCGGCGCTGCCCATCCGGCGGGCGTGCATGCCGTCGACACGATGATTCTTGCCGTGCTGACGCGGCAGGCCGGCGCCTGGCGCATCCAGGCGCTGGAGAACGTCACGCTGGTGAATCCCCGCACGGGAGCGGCAGTGCTGCGGGACGATGGATAAGCCCCGTCTACCTCTGCTTACAAAGAACGCCGGGGCGTGTATTGCAAGATGGCACCGGCGCAACAAATAGCGGTAATCTGGCGAACCTTATCGGCAGTCCGTACTGGAAGATCCCATGTCCTATCTGCTTTTCATCGTCGAACCGGTGGGCCAGCGCGCCCAGCGCACGCCCGAAGAGGGCCGCGAAGCCTATGCGCAAATGCTGCGCTATGCGGAAGACCTGAGTTCGCGCGGCCTGTTGGCGCGCGCGGAATCCTTGAAGTCCGAGTCGGAAGCCGTGCGCCTGCGCATCCGCGACGGCGAACGTTCCCTGGTGGATGGCCCCTATGCCGAGGCCAAGGAAATGATAGGCGGCTTCTTCCTGCTGAACTGCGATAGCCGGGAAGAAGCGCTGGCGCTGGCGGCCGAGTGCCCGGCCGCGCAATGGGCCACGGTGGA
>NZ_JAOCAT010000052.1:0-32665 GCF_029839485.1 Achromobacter sp. GD03932 | reverse complement strand
TGACCGCGGCATAGCCGGTGTCGAAGGCGGTCTTGGCCAGGCGCGTCAAGGCCATGCCCAGGTCCGACGACAGTCCGTCCGCCACGATCAGGGCCTGGTCCAGGCTGTCGCGCGCCAGCTCGGACTGGGGCAGGCCCGTCGGCACGGCCAGCGTGTGCGCATAGACCCCGGACAGGATCGATCCCATCAGGGTGACGCCCAGCGCGCCGCCCAGCTCGTACGAGACCTCTTCGATCGAGGCCGCCATGCCGGCGCGCTCCGGGGTGGCGCTCTGCATGATGGTGCTGGACGCCGCGGTCATGGTGGCGCCTATGCCCGCGCCCAGCACGCACAGGCTGACCATCTGCGGCAGCAGCGCCGCGTCATAGCTCAGCAGATAGCCGGTCATGCCCAGGCCCGAGACCAGCAGCGACAGGAACAGCATGGTGGCGCTGTTGACGCGGCCCAGCAGCCAGCCCGCCAGAGGACCCGCGATGAAAGCGGCCAGCGACAGCGGCAGGATGAAGAGCGCGGCTTCCAACGGCGACATGCCCATGACCAGCTGCAGCCGCTGGCTGAACACCAGCTCCATGCCCAGCAGCGCGGCGGCGGCGAACAGCGCGGCCGCCACCGCCGAACTGAAGCTGAGGTTGCGGAAGATGGCGAAGTCGATCAGCGGATAGGGCCGCGCGCGCTGGCGCCGCACGAATACGGCGAGCATGGCCGCGCCCGCGGCGCAGGCCAGGCCGGCATCGCGCCAGGAAGGGGCGGTCTTGCCCAGTTCCTTCAGCGCGTAGGCGCACAGGATCAGGCCGGCCATGACCTGCAGCGAGCCCAGCAGATCCCAGGGGCGCGAGGCGTCCGGACGGCTGGCCGGGATCAGGCGCCAGGCCAGCGGCAGCGCCAGCAGCACGATGGGCACGTTGATGAGGAATACGGAACCCCACCAGAAATGCTCCAGCAGCACGCCGCCCACCACCGGACCGACCGCGGCGCCGCCCGAGGCCACCGAGGCCCAGACGCCGATGGCGATGGCGCGTTCGCGCTCGTCGGCGAAGGTCAGGCGCAGGATGGACAGCGTGGCCGGCATCATCATGGCGGCGCCCACGGCCAGCAGCGCGCGCGCCGCGATCAGGGTGGCCGCGCCGGGCGAGTAGGCCGCGCACAGGGACGCCGCGCCGAACACGATCAGCCCTGCCATGAACAGGCGCTTGTGACCGAGGCGGTCGCCCAGCGTACCCATCCCCAGCAGCAGGCCGGACACGACCAGCGCGTAGATGTTCACGATCCACAGCTTTTCCGACGCGTTGACGTTCAGCTCATGCGTGAGCCGGGGCAGGGCGGTATAGAGGACGGTCATGTCGACCACGATCAACAGCAAGGCGCTGGACACGATGGCCAGCACCAGCCAGCGGCCGGGCGCGGCCGTGGCGACAGCGTTCGGTTCAGTCCGCTGCATGGTTCTACTCCTGAAACTGAAACGCCTGCCGCGCCGAGGATACGGGCGGGGCCGGGATGGCCGGGTTCCAGAGCGCGCCATTATCCATCTTCCATTTGCCATAAAAAAGTTGGAAACCATCTATAAAATGGATGGATAAGGGAGGGCTGGGATATGCAATGGACACTGGACCAGCTGCGGCATTTCGTCGCCGCCGCGGAATCGGGATCGTTCTCGGCGGCTGCGCGGCGCCTGGGCAAGGCGCAATCGGCGGTCAGCACCTCGGTGGGCCTGCTGGAAACGGATCTGGGCGTGGAACTGTTCGACCGGTCGCGGCGCAACGCCACGCTGACCGCTACCGGGGAAGTCATGCTGCAGGAGGCCCAGGAGCTGCTGCGGCAAGCGGGCGCCTTGGAGCAGCGCGCCTTGTCGTTCGCCGCCGGGCGCGAAGCGCGCCTGGGCCTTGCGCTGGACGAAGGCCTGCCTTATCTGGTGGCCGACCAGTTGCTGAAGGAACTGGCCGAACGCTATCCAGCGCTGGAGCTGACCCAGCTCAACGGCACCGCGACGGAGGTCGCCGAATACGTGGAGCAGGGCCGCGCCAGCCTGGCCTTCCAGTTCGATCGCGGCGATCCCGGCAGCGCCTTCGCCCACCGCCATCTGGGCAACGTGGCGCAAGGCATCTTCGTGGCCCAGGGCCATCCGCTGGCCGCGTTGCCCGAGGTCGGGCGCAACGATCTGGCGCGGCACAGGCAGTTGCTCATGCAGATGGACGGCGTAGACCAGGTGGTGCTGAGCCCCTCGGTCTGGCGGGCCGACAGCAGCTACAACATCGCGGCCATGGCGGCCAATGGCGTGGGCTGGGCCATCCTGCCGCTGAATATCGGCGAATACGAGGGCTTCAGCAACGCGCTGGTCAGCGTGCGTTGCGCGGACCTGTTCCTGCCCATGCTGTCCGTGCGCACGCTGTGGCTGAGGGGCGGCAGCCTGAGCGAGACGGAACTCTGGCTGCAGCAGCGCATGGGCCAGCTATTGGCGGGGACGCAGGCGCAGCCGTAGCACGGCCGGCCCGGTTTCAACTGAGCAGCGCGCTGACCAGATCGCCGCCGCTGCGGCCGCCGTTCTTGAAATCCAGCGCCGTCTGCACGTGTTCCAGATGCGCATCCATCAGCGCGCAGGCGCGGTCGGCATCGCCCGCGCGGGCGGCCTCGATGAAGGCATGATGTTCCTGCGACGAGCAACTGGCATCGTGCGAGCTTTGGTACAGCACGGTGATGACGGCGCTGCGTGCCGAGAGTTCGCGCAGCATCCCCGTGAGCACGGAATTTCCTACGGCCTCGGCCAGCAGGATGTGGAAATGCCCAAGCAACCGGTTGCGTTCCTGCACGTCGCCGCCTTCCAGCGCGCGGCGCTCCGCGGCCAGGTGCGCGTCGATGCGGCGGTAGTCCGCCGCCGTTGCCCGCGCCACGAACTCGCGCGCGAGCGCCGCTTCCAGGATGCGCCGTACGGCATAGACCTCGCGCGCCTCGTTCGCGTCCGGCTTGCTCACGAAGGCGCCCTTGTCCGGCACGATGTTGATCAGCTTGTCCTTGGACAGCATCAGCAACGCGGCGCGGATCTTGGTCCGGCTGACCTGATACACCCCCGCCAGCGCCTCTTCGCGCAGCCGTGTGCCCGGCGGCAGCTTGTGCGCGACGATGGCCGCCGAGATTTCCTTGGCGATATCGTCGGCGCTGGGGTCGGGGCGGACTTCCTGGGACATGTTGGGGCAGGAGAGGGACAGGGCCGGTCAGTCTAGCAAATGGGCAGGCCCGGCGGTGACGGGGCCTGCCGGACCGGGCCTAGCGCGCCGCCGCCAGCGCGCCCATCGCCTGCCGCATGAACGACAGGGTGGCGTCATCGGTCCAGGTGCCGGCGGTGAGTTCGGGCTCGTTCATCAGCGCCTGGCGGAATTTCGCCTGGGTGGCGGGGTCGTTGCCGGCATAGCTGCGGAACAGGTCCAGCCAGCGCCGGGCCAGCGCCAGCGCCGTGGCCGAGTCCGGCGCCGCGCCCGCGTCGAGCGCGTCGCGCACGTCGGCCATCAGCTCGGGCCATTCGCCGATGCGGTCGCCGTAATGCTCACGCATGTAGCGCGCCTCGTCCGCGGTGAGGTACTTCTCGTAGATCCGCAGCTTGCTTTCCGAGAAGGCCTGCAGCACGTAGTCGCGCAAGGCCGGCGAGACGCCCATGTGCGCCTGCATCGCGGGCTCCCGTTCGTGCATCCGGTTCAGCTTGACCAGCAGGCGCGGGTCGCGATTGGTGTCGCGCAGCAGCAAGGTCATCCAGCGCAACGCCAATTCGCGCGGTCGCGCCTCTTCGGGTGCGGCGCCGGCATCGATCTGCGCCTGCACCTCCTTGATCAGCGCGAGCCAGTCCGCGTCGCCATCCTGGCTGCTGCGGTACATGGGCAGGCGGGCCAGTTCATCGGGGGAAAAATACTTGTCGTACATGGTCATGAGTTCCAGAGTGGTGAGCCAATCGGCCAGCTCTGGCTCCTTGCCTTGCGCCAACTGGCCCTGCAGCTGGGCGAGACGCTCGCGCAGCCGGGAGGCTTGCTGGATCTGGCGGTCGAGCATCGCGATCTGCCTGGCGATGATTTCGTCCATGGGAGTGTCGGGCTGGCCCAGATAAGCGCCGATTTCAGCCAGCGGCAATCCGAAGCGGCGCAGCGCCTGGATCTGATGCAGCCGGGCAATGTCGTCGCGGCCATACAGCCGATAGCCGTTGTCGGCGCGCGCCGAAGGCGTGAGCAGCCCGATCGCGTGATAGTGGTGCAGCGTGCGGACGGTCAGTCCGCTGCGCTTGGCCAGTTCTCCTACTTTCAGTTGCACGGCATTCCTCCTGTTGATGGCGCGGAACGAACTCTGGGACATGACGTTGCGTGAGGGTCAAGCCTGTTGGCGGCTCCTGGCGGACCCGGCCAGCAGCGCGACCGCCGCAATCGCCAGGGGAATGAATGACACCCACAGCACCGTGGCCCAGTCGTACGCGGCCAGCAGGCCGCCCGATGCGAAGGAGCCGACCGCCATGGTGCCGAAGATGATGAAGTCATTGAGCGACTGCACCCGGGTCCTTTCCTCGGGCCGATGGCATTCCAGCACCAGCGCCGACGCGCCCACGAAGCCGAAGTTCCAGCCCAGGCCCAGCAGGATCAACGTGACCCAGAAATGCGCCACGTCGATCCCCGTGAGGCCGATGGCCGCGGACAGGCCGGTGAGCGCCAGGCCCGCCGTGACGATGCGTCCGGCGCCGAAACGCGTGATGAGGCGTCCGGTGAAGAAGCTGGGGCCGTACATGGCGATGACGTGCCATTGCAGGCCCAGGTTGGCGCTTTCCTGCGAATGGCCGCAAAGATGCATGGCCAGCGGCGCGGCGGTCATCAGGAAATTCATCAGCAAGTAGGAGACGGCGCCGCAGACCACGGCCGTGATGAAGCGCGGTTGGCGCGCGATCAAGCCCAGCGGCCGTCCGCCCGCGACTTCGGCCGCGCTGGGCATGGGCAGGTGCACGCCCAGCAGGACCAGGGCCGAGATCGCCGCGACCGCGGCCTGCACAAGATAGGTTGCCGCGAACATGTGGACCGGCCACAGGTACATCGTATATGTGACCAGTTGCGGGCCGACCACGCCGGCCAGCACGCCGCCGCCCATCACGAAGGACAGGGCGCGGGCGCGCCGGGCGGGAGACACGCCGTCGGCCGCCGCGAAGCGGAACGACAGCACGACGGCGGCGTACGCGCCGCCGAAGAAGGTACCCAGGCAGAACAGCCAGAACGAGCTCAGCACGATGGCGGCGGCGGCCAGCAGACCCACGAGCACGCCGCAGGCCGTGCCGGCGAGAAAGGCGGTCCGGCGGCCGTAACGCCGCGCGATGGCACCCATGGGCAGGATGCAGGCGGCCATGCCGACCACGAAGAGGGAAATGGGCAAGGTCGCCAGCGCCTTGTCCGGCGCCAGCATGTCGCCGACGATGGCGCCGGTGGCGTAGACCACGACGGCGTTGGCGCCTGCCAGCGCCTGGGCGATCGTCAGCCGGGCGATGTTGCCGCGCTGCGCCTGGGGCGAGAGTTCAGCGCTGGGCGCGGCCGATGGCGCCGGGGTTGATGCGGACAAGTGGGTCTCCTCGAGGATTGCGGTTTTAGTTGGTATGGGTAGCGGTTTGCCATGTGCGGCGTCGTTCCCACGCGGCGTCCATGGTCAGGACCACGCGGAACTTCGCATCGCCGGACTTCAGGCGCAGCAAGGCGTCGGCTGCGCGTTCCAGGGGTAGAGTCTCGACCATGGGCAGCGCCTCTGCAAGTACGCTGAAGTTCAGCGCTTTTTCAGTTTCCCAGGGCGTGCCGGTCATGGACCCGGCAACGGTCCGCTCGCCGCCCACCAGAAAGCCCGGAGGCACCGCCAGCGGGACGCGGCCCACGCCCAGCAACATCGTGCGGCCTTGCGGAGCCAGTCCGCGCATGGCCTCGGACACGGCCTGCGTGTCGGTGATGGTGGCGATCAGCGCTTGTGCGCCGCCCATGCCGAGGAGCCGTTGCGCGGCGTCTTCCCCGTTGCTGTCGATGTAGACATGGGCGCCCAGGCGCAAGGCGTCAGCGGCTATGTCGCAGCCCCGGCCGATGGCCGCAACCTTCATGCCCATGCGGCGGGCGTATTGCAGCGCCATGTGGCCCAGGCCGCCTATGCCCAGCACGGCGACGAGATCGCCGGCCTGCGCCCCGCATTTCCTGAGCGCGTTGAAGGTGGCGATGCCGGCGCAGAGTATCGGGGCGGCTTGTATGGCGTCGAGCTCGTCGGGTATGGCAACCAGTCCGGTCGTCCGGGCGAGCATCAGTTCGGCATAGCCGCCGTCCTGGGTGACGCCGACTACCGGTTGATTCGTGCACAGATTGAAGAGGCCTTGGCGGCATTGCGCGCAGGTATTGCAATGACCGCCCAGGCGTCCCACGCCGACGCGTTGGCCGATGTTCCAGTGGGCGTCGACGCCCGCGCCGAGCGCGGCGACGCGCCCGACGGCTTCGTGGCCGGGGATGCGCGGCCGTTGCAGCGCCGGATTGTCGATATCGGCCGCGTCGGCGCCACAGACGCCGCAGGCTTCGACACGCAGCAGTACTTCTCCGGGGCCGGGTTCGGGCGTGGGCAATTCAACGAATTCGAGCCGGCCGGGCGCGGTGGTCCGAATGGCGCGATAGGTGGAAGGGACGCGCGTCATCGGGCGGGGACTCCGGGCGGGACCGCGTTGGGGGCGGGTGCAGCGCGGTCCAGCAGCCACTTCACGCCGGCGTCCGCGGCATCGATGGCGCCAGCCAGATAGCCGGGGAATGCGGCGGACCATTCGCTGGCTATCCCGGCCAGGCGACCCGCCCATACGCCATCCTCGGCCGCAACCGCGGGTGCGGCCGGGTGCGCGCCGCCATCCATGCAGTCCGCCGCCGTGGAGGTGTCGGGGTCTTGCGACCAGTCCTTGTAGAACTCCCGCTCGGGCTTGAGCGCCTGGGGGCCGAACAGCCGGGCGAGCTGCGCGCGGCTGTGGGCCATCAGCACGTCCTGGCCGACGGAACGGCGCGCCGCCGCGGGCACGTCTACGAATCCGAACAGGGCAGGACCTTGCGGGGTGCTGGCGTCGTGGACCTCGGCCAGAGGCCCCCGGCTGCTGCGGGCCGCGCCAGACATGCCTTGCTCGCGCCAGAATGCCGAGCCGTAGACGGCGAGGTACTTCGCATGGGGAGCCATCCAGGTCGGCGTGCCGCGCCATTGCGTTGCCAGCGCGCTCGGCAGCGGAGGGTCGAAATCGATACGGGATTGCGCCAGGCGCGGAGGCACGGCCACCAGCACTCGCGAGGCCTGAAAGACGCTGGGCCGTCCCTCGCTGTCCCGCGCGTGCACTTCGATGGCGGGGCCGGTCGCACGCAGCCGGGTCACGGTCTGGCCCAGCTTGATGCGCGCCGGATCCAGGCGTGCGCGCAGGGCATCGATCAGGCCGCTCATGCCGGTCGCGAGCCGCATGGACGCCGGATGGCTGGGGTAGCCATGCATGCGCACCGGCGTTCCTGAACGCTCGACCATCATGGAACCCGCTTCGTGTTGAGGGATGATAGACAAGCCGAAATCGCGGACGATGGCGCCAAGCCCGGGCTGGATCGCAGGCCAGAACCACGTGGGGCCCAGATCGTAGGAACCGGCGCCCAGGATGCGGCCGCCGGGCCTGTCGCGCGCTTCCAGCAGCAGATGGCCGCCGGCGCCATGCCGCTGCAGCAGCAGGGACGCGTATAGGCCGGAGAGTCCCCCTCCGACGATGACGGTGTCCACTTGTGTCGTCATGGCTGGCTCCCGCCGTTCGGGTCCGGCAGATGGCCGGTCTTCAGATAGACGGTAGCGCCCTGGGCGCCAGCGGCGAGCGCGGCGTGCGCGCCACGGGCAAGGCGCAGCCAGCTGCCTTGCGGGTAAGAGGCTTGTCCATCGGCAATTGATCCGGCCAGCACCAGTATTTCCGCATCCGCGGCCGCGGTCCGTGGCAGCGGTGCGTGGGCGGGCAGGCGCCGCAGGCAAGTCTGCTCATAGGACGCGGAGTAAAGCGGGCAGGTTTCGCCGCCGCGCTCGCGCGTCCAGGCAGCGGGATCGCGCGTGTCGATGCGCACGATGGATTGTTCATCCGCGGGCATCTGCCGCAATTTGACGAAGATGGTGGCGCCGTTCCTGCTGGAAGGGGCATGGGCGGAACCGGGCGGATTGCGCAGGTACCAGCCTGCCGGATAGTCGCCGCTGGCGTCGGAGAAAGTGCCGGACAACACCAGTATTTCTTCGCCGCCGGGATGGGCGTGCGGTGGAAAACGGCTGTCCGGCGCGTAGCGCACGATGCTGGTGGCGCGCGCCTGTTCGCCGCCCACGCGGTCCAGCATCATGCGTTCCACGCCGTGCTGCGGCGACGGCATCCATTGGTACTGCTCCGGCGTAACGATGACGTTGCGTGAGAAATCGGCGTTGATAAGCATGATATTGGTAGAAAAGCTATTTCAGGATGACGTCTGGCCCTTGGCTGCCATGTGCTGAAAAGGCTAGAGATAGAGCGTATTCTTGGCCAATCGGCAGCAGCAGACAAACCAGATAAACTACCTCTAATAGAAAGAAAAACTTTATCGCCATGAAGTCTCTTGCGCACCTCAACGCGCTGCGCGCCTTCGAGGCCAGCGCGCGCCATCAAAGCTTTTCGGCAGCCGCGGCCGAGCTGCACGTGACGCCTGCCGCGGTGGGCCAGCTCGTGCGCGCGCTGGAGCAATGGCTGGGCGCGCCGCTGTTCCATCGCGGCGCCAGCGGCAAGGCGCGGCTGGTCCCGACGGCGGCGGCTGAACGCGCGTTGCCGGAGATACAGGCGGGGCTCGGCAAGCTGGCACTCGGCCTGGAGCGCTTGAAGGAAGGTTCCTTGAGCGGCATGCTCACCGTGGCCGTGAGTCCGGCGTTCGCCGCCAAGTGGCTGCTGCCCCGGATCGAGCGCTTCCAGCACGCCTGGCCCGATACCGACGTGCGCCTGGACACCAACCTCAAGCCGGTGGATTTCGCGGCCCAGCAGATCGATATCGGTGTGCGCTATGGCGCTGGCGTCTGGCCCGGCCTGGCGGCGGAAAAGCTGATGGACGAAGAGGTCTACCCGGTCTGCTCCCCGGAACTGCTGCGTCGGCGCAAGGCGGCAAAGCGTCCGGCCGAGCTGGCGGGCGAGACCTTGATCCATGATCTGTCGATGGACGCGCAGACGGGATTTCCGACCTGGGCCATGTGGCTGGAGAAAGTCGGCGTGCAAGGCGTATCTACGGCCCGAGGCATGAAGATCAACAATTCCGCCGCGGTGCTGCAGGCGGCTATCGATGGCCATGGCGTGGCGCTGGCCCGCAGCGTGATGGCGCATGATGATCTCGCCGCCGGCCGCCTGGTGCGCCTGTTTCCGCAGCTGGCGGTTCCCTCCGCGTTGGCCTACTACGTTGTTTATCGGCCGCAGGGGCGGGAGCTGCCCCGATTGGCCGCCTTCCGCGACTGGCTGTTCGACGAGGCCGCTGCCTGTCGGTAGCCGGGTTCGGAGTCCGGCGGACCTTGCGTGACACCCGCCGCGCTTACTTCGCGGCGCGGGTGAATCTCTTCACCATGAATTCCACGAAGGTCGTGAGCTTGGGCAGGGCCTTGCGGTCCTTGGGATAGAGCAGCGTGATCGGCCGGGCCACGGGCCAGGCCGATTCAAGGATCGGGACCAGTCGGCCCGCGCGCACGTCTTCGGCCAGCAGCAGCTCCGGCTGCAGCACGATGCCGAATCCGGCCAGCGCCGCCTGCCTGAGCGCCTGGCCGTTGTTCGACACGAAGCGGCCCGCAGGGTAGGCCGCGCCGCCATTCTCCGCGTTCAGGCGCCAGCCGGTGCGGCGGTTCCAGTAGGAGAAGTCCAGGCATTGATGGCGCGCCAGGTCGCTTGCCGTTTCGGGCGTGCCGTGGCGTTCCAGATAGGCTGGCGCCGCGCAGATGATCATCTGGTAGCGTCCGATCTTGCGCGCGACCAGGCTGGAATCGGCGGGTTCGCCGATGCGCACCGCCAGGTCGTAGCGCGAGGCCACCACGTCTTCGACGGCGTCGCTCAAGGCCAGGTCCACGCTGACGTCGGGGTACTCGGACAGGTAGTCGGCGATGGCGGGGGCCAGCGCGAACGACCCGAAGGTCACGGTGGAGGTGATGCGCAGATGGCCGCGCGGCGCCGCGCGCATGGCTTCGGCGCCTTGTTCGGCATCGCGGATGTCCGACAGGATCACCTTGCAGCGGGCGAAATAGGCCTGGCCCGCTTCCGTCAGGCTCTGGCGGCGCGTGGTGCGGTTCATCAGCCTCAGGCCCAGCCGCGCTTCCAGGCCCTTGATGTGCTTGGCCGCCATGGCGGGCGACATCTCGTGGCGGGCCGCCGCCGCGGTCAGGCTGCCCAGCTCAACGACCGCCACAAAGACTTCCATGCTGAGCAAGCGGTCCATGGATTACGCACCCTGAGTGTGAAGTGAACCCACCATTCTAGGATTTTTCCAGGATGCGTCCTTGGCCAGAATGCGTACAAGCGCTGGCGATATCGCGGGCGCACCCCACAACATACGAATCGGAGTTCCCATGAAAATCATCCTGATCGGCGCCACCGGCACCATCGGCCGCGCGGTCGCCCAAGAGCTGGGCCAGCGCCACGACATCATTGCCGTCGGCAAGACGCGCGGCGAGCATCAGGTCGACGTGACCCGGAGCGACAGCATCCGCGCCCTGTTCGAGCGCGTGGGGAAGGTGGATGCCATCGTCTCCACCACCGGCAGCCTGCACTTCGGACCGCTGGCCGAAATGACGGCGGAGCAGTTCAAGATCGGCCTGCACGACAAGCTGCTGGGGCAGGTGGATCTGGCGCTGATCGGCCAGCATTACGTCAACGAAGGCGGTTCCATCACGCTCACCAGCGGCATCCTGACCGATGAACCGATCCGCTACGGCGCCAATGCGTCCGCGGTGAATGCCGCCATCGACGGTTTCGTGCGCGGCGCCGCCGTGGAACTGCGGGGCGTGCGCATCAATTCGGTCAGCCCCACGGTCCTGACGGAATCGCTGGATGCCTATGGGCCGTACTTCCAGGGCTTCGAATCCGCGCCGGCCAGCCGCGTCGCGCTGGCCTACAGCCGCAGCGTGGAAGGCGCGCAGACGGGGCGGGTGTTCCGGGTGTGGTGATTGCTCAGGAGGTCCTGGCGCGGTAGCGGCATGCCGCCACCCTGGGACCCAGCCAAAACAAAGCCCGCAGCGGACGAACCGCTGCGGGCTTGGTCATGCCAGGGACCGGCTGCCCGGCCCAGGTCATGAGGCTTACCAGAGCACCTTCAACCCGACAGAGCCCTGCGCGCCGGTCTTGACGCGGCTGTCGCCGCTGTTGGCCCAGAGCTTGCCCACGTCGCCGTAGAGGCTGGTGTTCTTGGTCAGCTGCAGCATGGCGCCCACCGCGAACTCGGTCGACGTGTAGCCGCCCTTGGCGCGGATGTCGGTGGTGCCGGCTGGAGCGCTGAAGCTGGCCACGTCGGTGGTGTTGCTGGCCTTGTACAGATTGACGCGGGCAAAGGGCTGCAGCACGGTGCCGCCAATGCTGTAGCTGCCCTTGACGCGGGCGCCCAGACGCAGGGTCCAGTCATCGTCCGCATCGTTCTTCACCTTGGCCAGGCTCAGCGTGGTGTCGTCCAGGTTGAGCTTGCGGTAGATGATTTGCGCTTGCGGTTCCAACTGCCAGCTGCCGCCCAGGTCGAAGGGCTTGCCCACTTCCAGCGAGGCCAGCCAGCCGTGGCCCTTGGTGGTGGCGCCAGCGCCGGTGTCGGCCGTGCGCAGGCTGCTGCGGTAGTCGGCGCCCTGGATCACGGCGTCGGCGTACAGGCCGGAGTCATGCTGCCAGGTGCCGTACAGGCCGACGTAGCGGCCGCGCAGGTTGTTGTAGCCCGCGTACTTGCGCTCCATGCCGCTGGAGAAGCCGCGCACGCCCATGTCGCCGTCCAGCTGGCCCACGTACAGGCCGGCCTTGAGGTTGCGGTCGGCGTACACGTCCACGCCTGCCTGGAAGCCGGTCAGGTGGCCGCTGCTCTCGGGATTGACCGTGCCTTGCTGCGTGATGGTCGGCGCCGTGCGCAGCACCCGGGCCCAGGCGCGGTGGTTCGGGTCCTGATCGATGGCGCCTTGAGCGGCGTCGTCGCCCATGCGCTTGCGCATGTCGCCGAGCATCGCCATGTCCGCCTGGCGCAGTTGCGCGGGCAGGGAGGACAGCAGCGGCACTTCTTCGCGGTAGGCGGGCGCCGGCGTGACGCCGGGGCCGGGGTTCTGCGTGTTGGTCGAGTGCAGCGCGGCTCCCTGCGTCGTCTGGGTCAGGCGGTACTCATAGGCGCCGGCGTCGACATGGTTGCCCGCGAGGGTGAAGCTGCCGGGTTGCAGACTGGCGCCGTTTTCGGTGGCGATGACCTGGATGCCCTGGCTGCCTGTCTGTGCGCCCAGGCCGCCGGCATTGGTGATCTGCACCGTGGTGCTGCCGCTGGCGATGGCGCTGGGGCCGCTCAACAGCAGCTTGTCGGTGGCGCTGCCGTCCGCGCCCAGCGCGGTGGAAACGCCCAACTTGCCGTTGTTGCCGACATAGGGGCCGGTGACCTTGAGCACGGCCCCCGGCGTGGCGCCGCTGAGATTGACCGCGCCGCTGTTGTTCAGGCTGGCCACGGTCTGGCTGTAGCCTGCCAGGTCCAGCACCGCGCCGCTGGCCACGGTGTGGGCAGAGGCGCTGCTGAAGGTGTTTGCCGCGCCGGCCTTGAGCGTGCCTTGCGCGACATCGGTCGCGCCGGTGTAGCTGTTGCCTGCGCTGGTCAGCGTCAGGACGCCGGTTCCCTGCTTGGTGAGGAAGCCGCCGCCGGTGATGGCGCCGGCCCAGGTGGCCGTGTTGGCGCCGGTGTCGATGACCGGGTCGTTGGTGCCCGTCATGGCCAGGTCGTTGGCGATGGTCATGCCGTTGGCGATCAGGCTGATGACGGTGCCGTCGTCCATGGCCAGCGTGCCCGTACCCAGGCCTTGCGCATGGCCCAGGGCGATGCTGCCTTGCTTGAGCTGCACGCCGCCCGTGAAGGTGCTGCCGCCGGTCAGCGCGAGTGCGCCAGCGCCGGTTTTGACCAGGTCGCCGCCGCCCACGAAGATGCCCATGTAGGTGGACGCGCTGCCCGCCGCGATGTCGGCGGTCAAGCGCCCGCCGCCCAGCGCCACGGTGCCGCCGCCGCTTAGGCTGCTGGCCAGCAGCGAGTTGCCGTTGAGGTCCAGCACGGCGCCCGTCAATACCTGATAGCCGGTGCCTTGGACCAATGCCGTCGCGGAGCCTGCGCGCAAGGTGCCGCCCGCGACCAGCGTGCCGCCGGTATAGCTGTTTACGCCGGTCAGGGTCTGCGTGCCCGAGCCTTGCTTGACCAGGGTGCCGGTGCCGATGACCGAACCGGCGAAGATGCCGTCGGCCGAACCGCCCGCCAGCAGGGTGTTGGTTCCCATCTTGATGTTGCCGGCGCCCGCGAGGGTGCCGAACACCTGGGCGCCTTGGCCTGCCGACAGGTCGAAGGTCGCGCCGTTGGCGACGGTCACGACGCCGGTGGCGGCGAGGCTGCTGCCCGCGCCCAACGCGACCGTGCCGCTGTTGACGTAGGTGCCGCCGGTGTAGCTGTTGGCGCCGTTGAGCGTCAGCGTGCTGGCGCCGTTCTTGGTCAGGCTGCCCGCGCCGGAGATGTTGCCGTCGAGCGTCAGGTCGTAGCTGCCTTGCACGGCGAGGCCGGCGTTCAGGGCGATGTTGTTCGCCAGCGCCAGCGCCTGGGTGTTGTCCAGCGTGGCCGCGCCGCCTACCGTCAGCGTGCCGGAACCGAGCGCGGCGCCGTTGCCGACGATCAGGCCGCCCGCGTTCAGGAGGGTGCCGCCGACGTAGCTGTTGACGCCGCTGAGGGTCAGGTTGGCCGCGCCGTTCTTGATCAGGCCGCCCGCGCCGCCGACGGTGCCGTTCAGCTCCATGGTGTTGGAACCGGCGATCGTCAGCGCGCCGTTCAGCGCGACCTTGTTGCGCACGGTGACTGCCGTGTTGCTGTCCAGCGTGGTGCCGTTGGCAGCGGTCAGCAGACCATTGCCCAAAGCCTTGTCGTTGCCCAGCACCAGCGTGCCGCCGTTGAGTGCCGTGCCGCCGGTGTAGCCGTTGGACGCGTTGAGCACCAGGGTGCCGGGGTCGACCTTGGCCAGCGTGCCGCTGCCAACGAGCGGGGCGTTGATGGTCGCGGTCACGCCGGGATCGACGCGCACGAAGGCGTAGCCCGAGCCGCCGTTGACCAGGTTGAGCGATCCCAGCGAGCCGGGCTCCAGGACATAGCCGTCGGTCAAGAACTGCATGCCCGTCGTGCTTTGCGCGCCTGCGACGGTGACCGTCCCTGCGGCGCCCTGGAACACCGCGAAGTTGCCGGCCCAGGAGCGGTTCCCGTTGCCGTCGACGCCGGTCCAGTTGGCGTTGGCGCCGTCCCAGGTGCCGCTGCCGCCTTCGATCGCGCCGTTGCCGACGGTTTGCGAGCCATCCCAGAACTGCACGGTGACGTTGGGCGCGGCGACCAGCAGGTTGACCTGGTTGGCGACGGCGGTCTGCAGCGTCAGGTCGGCCGCTTGCACATTGCTGGGCAGATCGCCGAAGCGCATGCCGCTGTCGGTCAGGCTGCCGCCATAGTTCATGAGGCGGTACACGCCGGTGCCGAAGCCGCCGGCGTCGCTGATATTGAGCGTGCCGCCCAGCAGCAGGTTGCCGGCCACGTTCACCAAGGCAGTGCCGCCGCCGAGGGCGGGGGCGCCCAGGCTGGCATTCACGATCGACTGGGTGCCGAGCCCCATGCTGCCGACCGACAGGGTGTGGCCGTCCGTCAAGTTCAGGCTGGCGTTGCTCATGAGCGTCACGTCGCCGGCGATGCTGCCGGTTCCGCCCAGGGCGGCGCCGGAGTACACCAGCACATTGGTGCTGGCGAGCGCGCCGTCTACCCGCAGGCTGCCGGCGCTGACCGAGGTCTGGCCGGTAAGCGTGTTGTTGCCGGAAAGAACCAGCGATCCCGTGCCGCTCTTGGTCAACCAACCCTTGCCGTTGAGCTGGCCGCCGAAGTTGCTGTTGGCCCCGTTGGCGCCGATGGTCAGGTTGTTCCCGTTCGAGACCGTTACGGTGCCGTTGCCGTTCAGGCTGGCCAGACGAGCCAGATTGGTGATGAACAGATTGGCGCTGGCTGCCACGTTCGCGGTGGCATTCTGGCCCAGCGCGTTGTTGCCCGCGGTGGTCAGGCTACCGCCTTGCAGATCGATCATGCCGCTGAAGGTGTTGGCGTTGCTGGTGAGCGAGAGGTCGTTCGCGTCCGTCTTGCGCAGCGTGCCGTTGCCGTTGAGCTGTCCATCCAGGATCAGGCTGTTGTTGCCCGCCACCGTCAGTGCGCCGTCGACATTGACGGTATTGCCCAGGCGCATCGGACCGGCGGTATCCAGTTGCGTGTTGCCAGTGACAGTCAGCATGCCGTCGCCCAGCGCCGCGGCATTGCCCAGGCTCAAGTCGCCGGCATTGACCGTGGTGCCGCCGCTATGGCGGTTTTCGCCATTGAGGGTGAGTCGGCCGGCGCCGTTCTTGACCAGCTCGGTGGAGCCGTTGATCACGCCGTTCAGGGTGAAATCATTGCTGCCGTCCAGCGTCAGGGAAGCGCTCAGTTGCACGTTGTTGGCCAGGGTCACCGCGCGGCTGGCTTCCAGGGTGGCCGCGTTGCGCACGGTCAGCGTGCCCTCGCCGAGCGCGGCGTCGTGGCCCACGGCCAGGTTGCCGCCCGTCAGGTTGACGCCGCCCTGGAAGGTGTTGGCGCCGTTCAAGGTCAGCTTGCCTGTGCCGCGCTTGGCCAGGCCGCCTGTGCCGTTGACCAGGCCGTCCAAAGTGAGGTTCTGGTTGCCGACGAGGCTCAGGTCGCCGGCCAGGTTGACCGTGTTGGCGAGGCTCAATGCCACGCTATTGTCCAGCTGCATGCCGGAGGCGGCAGTCAGGGTGCTGTTGCCCAGCGGATTGCTGGAGGCCAGCACCAGCGTGCCGCCGTTCAGCGCCATCGTGCCGCCGAAGGAGTTGTTGCCGCCCAGGGTCAGGGTGCCGCTGCCGTTCTTGTTCAGGCCGCCGCTGTTGCCGGCGATGTCGCCGTTCAGGATCAGGTTATTGCTGCCGCCCAGGTTCAGCTGGCCTTGGGCAACGATCTGGTTGGTCAGCGTGAGGGCCTGGTTGTTGTCCAGCGTGGTGCCGCCTGTAGCGGTCAGGGTCGCCGTGCCCAGCGCGTTGTTGTTGCCGACCACGAGCGTGCCGCCCGCCAGCAGGGTACCGCCCTGGTAGCCGTTGTTGCCATTGAGCACCAGCTTGCCCTGGTCCAGCTTCTGCAGGGTGCCGGTGCCATTGATGTCCACACCGATCGTCGCGGTGACGCCCGGATCGACCCGCACGGCGAACTTGCCGCCATCGGGGTTGACCGCATTGAGCTTGCCCTCGAAGCCTGTCAACAGGTGGTAGCCGTCGGTCATGAACTGCATGCCGTTGACGGTATGATCTCCCTGCACCAGCACGACGCCGGCGTTGCCTTGGAATACGGCGAAGTGGTCAGCCCATTGCTGATTGATAACGCCGTTGTAATCGGTCCAATTGGTGTTTGTGGCGGTCCACACGCCGCTGCCGCCGACGATATTACCGTCGGGCACCGTGGTGTTGCCATCCCAGAATTGCACTATTCGGTTCGGCGAGTCGACTATCAGGTTGACCTGGCCGTGGTTCACGGTCTGCAAGTTCAGTTCCGTCGTGGGCATCGTGCCAGGCAAGGTGCCGTAGTCGAGGATGTTGTTCACGAAGCTGCCGGAGTAGTCGAACAGGCGGTAGACGCCATTGCCGAGCCCGCCGGCATCGGTGATGTTCAACACGCCATCCAAGGTCAAGCCGTTGTTGGCCTGGAAGAGCGCGGGATTGCCCGTGCTAGGAGCACCCAGCGCGACATTGATATTGGAGGTCTGCGAGAGGTCTATCGCGCCCGCGGTCAGTTTCTGGCCGCTGCTGCCGGTCAGGGTGCCGCCGTTGGCAACGGTCAGCGAGCCGTTGATGGCGCCGCCGCCGCTCACGGTGCCACCGCTCTGGACGGTGACACCGGTGTTGTTCAAGGCTCCGCTGACTTTCAGGGTGCCGGCTTTGACGGTGACAGGGCCGCTCAGGGAGCTGTTGCCCGAGAGTTCCAGTGTGCCAATGCCCACTTTTTCAACCGAACCGCCGCCGACCAGCGCGCCGGCATAGGTGCTGTCTGCGTTGGTGCCGCCCAGTTGGAGCAAGCTGGCCACGCCGGTGCTGGTGGTGCCGCTGCCGCTAAGAGCCCCGATCTGCGCGTTGGCAGTAAGGTTCAGGACGGTGCCTGCGGCCAGCTTCACGCTGCCGGGGGTACCCAGCGCATTGTTGGCGAATGTCGTGACGTGCCCTTGTTCGATTTCGATAGCGCCGGAGTACGTGTTGCTGGTATACAGGAACAATTCGTCCGCGCCAGTCTTGATCAGCTTGCCGCTGCCGCTCAATGAGCCGGCCAATTCCAGCGAACTCGAGGTCTGCATGGTCAGTTCGCCATTGACGCTGATGGCGTTTTGCAGGAGCACGGGCCGGTTGTTCTGCAGCGTGGCCGTGCCGTTGGCGACCAGCGCGCCGCTCCCCAGGGAAGTCGCGTTGTCGAACGCCAATGTGCCGCCACTGAGGGCGATGCCGCCGGTGTGGTCGGGGTTGGCGTTGCCGAGGGTGAGCGTGCCAGTGCCAGTCTTGACCAATTGGCCGGGGCCCGAAATCAGCGAGTTCAACGTCAGGTCATTGTCCCCGGCAACCGTCAGGCTCGCATTGAGGGCGATGGCGTTGCCTAGCGTTACGGCGTTGCTTGCCGTCAGGGTGGAAGCGCCGCCCACGGTCAAGTTGCCGAGACCCAAAGCCTGATCGTTGCCCACCGTCAGCGTGCCGGCGTTCAGCGTGGTACCCGACAGATAGGTGTTGGCCCCGTTCAAGGTCAGGTTGGCGGCGCCGTTCTTGATCAGCGAGCCTGGGCCGTAAACGACGCCGTTCAGCGTCAGGTCGGCGCTTCCGCCTATCCCCAGGCTGCCGATCAGATTCACATTGTTATCGAGGGCTACCTTGTTATTGGCGTCGAGCACCGTGTTGTTGAGCGCCGTCAGGGCGCCGCTGCCCAGCGCGGTATTGCTGCCGACTTCCAAGCGGCCGGCCTCGATTATCGTGCCGCCGGTATAGGTGCTGTTGCCGTTGAGTATCAGCGTGCCGCTGTCTTGCTTGTGCAGGGTGCCGCTGCCGCCTATGGCGACGCCCAGGGTTGCGGTCACGTTGGGATTGACCCGAATATTGGCAGTGCCGCTGGTATTCAGCTGGCCATTGGCTCCGCCCACCAGCTTGTAGCCGTCGTTCTGGAACTCCAGGCCCGTGATGCTGTGCTGGCCGCCGACCGCCACGGTGCCGGCGGTGCCGGGGGGGCCGGAGAATACCGCGTTGCCGCCGTTCCAGGATTGATTCGGCGTCCCGATATCGGAAGTCCAGTTGGTATCGGAGTAATCCCAGATGCCAGAGCCGCCATCCGCCGAACCGTTCGCCACGGATTGGCTGCCGTCCCAATACAGACTGGGGGGAACTGCGTAGGCGTTGGCGGCGACCATCGCCATGCCCAGCGCGCCCGCCAGTTGTGCACCGCCGCGACGCAGGCGCCGGGCAGGACTGCTGCTTTTTGCCGGCCCGCGGGCGATTTCACTGACGGCCTGCCACACGCCGGCGGCGGCGTTGAAGACTACTCGATAGACGTGATTCATTGATCTCTTCTATGCCGGAGCCGATGCCAGCCCGGCAAAATTGGACGTTGTATTGATGTAAATGAAACTAAATGCGTCTTGGTGGTAGGTCGCTCAACTGGGCCGATAGCACGAACGGACGAGGCAACCGTTACAGAATTCGAAATGTTTTGCTGAAAATTAACATTTATTTACGCCGCGTAATGTACGGCAAAAATGCAGATTTCCACACCGTCAATGCGGAAAAATTTGAGTTCAGTTCACATTTGCTGCGTTGACGCCACGCCGAGGCGGCGATGGCCGAGCGCCGCATTCCTGCGTACACTCCCGGCCATGCTACGAATCGACAATCTCGGCAAGCGCTACGGCGACCATCTCGTCTTCCAGGGGCTGACCCATACGTTCACGCCCGGATGCGTGGCGTTATGCGAAGAAGACAGCACCGGCAAGTCCACGCTGCTGGGCATCATTGCGGGCGTGATCGCGCCGGATGCGGGAGAGGTCTGGATCGACGGACACGCGCTGACCCAGGCACCGGCGCAAGCCCGGTCCCGCTTGGCCTATGTGCCCGACAATTGCATGGCGCTGCCCGCGCAGACGGGGCGCGGATTGCTGGAGCAGGTTGCGGCGGAGAAAAATGTGCCGCTGGCCGACAGCGTGCTGGACCTGGCGTTCCGGCTGGGGCTGGAGCCGCATCTGGACAAGCGCTTCGAGCAGATGTCCACGGGCACGCGGCGCAAGGTCTACCTGACTGCCGCCGCCCTGGGCGACCCGGCCGTCATCATTGCGGATGGGGCCAGCAACGGCCTGGATGCGCAGGCGCGCGGCGTGCTGGCCGAACAGTTCAAGATCTGGGCGCAGGATCGGGTGGTGCTGTTTGCCAGCCACGACCCCGAGCTGGTGGAAGCCAGCGGCGCCAGATCAGTCGAGGTTGCGGCGCTGCGCTGAAGGCGCTGCCGCCCTTATTACTACTTCGCCATCAAGCCCAGGTATTCGATCAGGCCTTTTTCCTTGACGTAGGTGGCCTGCGCCCATTCCTTGTAGTCCTGGCTGTTGCGGTAGGCGGGTTCCTGGTTCAGCTGCTTCATGACGTCCAGGCTGGCCGGATCGAACAGCGCCTTCTTGAAGGCGTCGTGCAGGGTCTTCACGACTGCCGGGTCCATGCCCTTGGGGCCCGCCAGGCCGTAGGGCGAGGTGGACACGACCTTGTAGCCCAACTCCTGGGCGGTAGGCACGTCGGGCCAGCGCGTGGTGCGCTTTTCGCCGAAGGTGACCAGCAGGCGCATCTTGCCGGAATCCACGAACTGGTCCCAGCCGGTGGCGTCGCTCTGCGCCATGACGTGGCCGCCCAGCAGCGCCTGCTGCATGTCGGCGTTGCCCTTGAACGGCACGTGGTTCAGCTTCACCTTGGCATTGATGGCGACTTCCTCGATCAGCAGGTGCGGCGATGAGCCGATGCCGGTGGAGCCGTAGTCGATGGTGCCGGGCGCCTTGCGCGCCGCCTCGATGTATTCGTTGAAGGTCTTGTACGGCGAGTCGGAGCGGACGGTGAAGCCGAAGGTGTAGCCGGACAGACCCAGGATGAAGGTGAAATCGTTGATGGGGTCCCAGCTGCTCTTCTGCATGTACGGCATGCGCAGCATGGCCAGGGTGTACAGGGTAATGGTGTAGCCGTCGGGCTTGGCGGTCTTGGCCATGGTGGCCGGACCCAGGGTGCCGCCGGCGCCGGGCCGGTTTTCGACGATGACGGGCTGGCCCAGGTACTTGGAGGCGTCCTGCGCCACGATGCGCATGTGGCGATCGGTGGAGCCGCCGGCCGGGAAGGGCACGATCAGCGTGATGGGCTTGGACGGATAGGCGCCTTGCGCCGCGGCGGCGAATGGCAGGGCGGCGCCGGCGATCGAGAGCAGTGCGGCGCCGAGGCAGGCGCGCCGCAGGGGCTGGTGGGTCATGGGTTTGTCTCCTGGGGTGTTGTTGTGTGTGGGAGGGGGACTGCTCAGTCGCGCAGGACGACTTTGACCGGCAGGCGGGCCAGCGCGTCGCGCAGGCTGGCTTTCAGCGCCGCGGGCGCGCGGGCGTCGGCCAGGACTGCGATATCGGGCTGCGCGTCGGGCTCGACCCGGAACAGCGCGCCGTCGTCGATCAGGCCAGCGTCCTGCAGGGTGCGCGCCACCACGGCCTGCGCCGACACGGCGGTGGCCAGGCGGCGCAGATCGGGCTTGTAGATCTTGCCCACGTTGGTCATGGGCATGTTGTCCAGCACGATGACGCGCTTGGGCCGCGCCGGGCTTTCGTCCACGTGTTCGGCGGCGTAGGCCAGCAGTTCGGCTTCCTCGACTCGCGCGCCCTCGGCCAGCGTGACGAAGGCGATGGGGAGCTCGCCGGCATAGGCGTCGGGGGCGCCGACCGCGGCGCAGAGCTGCACCGACGGGTGCGAGGCGAGCGCATCCTCGATGGTCTTGGGATCGATGTTGTGGCCGCTGCGGATGATCAGGTCCTTGGCGCGGCCCTGCAGATGCAGGCGGCCGGCTTCGTCCAGATAGCCGACGTCGCCGCTGATCAGCCAGCCGTCGTCGGTGAAAGCACGCGCTGTGTCTTCGGCGTCCAGAAAGCCCGGGATCACGTTGGGCGCCTTGAACAGCACCATGCCGGGCGTGCCGGTGGGCAGGTCGCGCGCGGGCGCGCCAGCCGGCACGTCCAGCCCGACGATGCGTACCTGCACGTAGGGCAGCGGAAAGCCGACGCAACCCACCGGAAACTCGCAGCCTGGCGGCGAGATGGTGGAAATGCCCGCCATCTCCGTCATGCCCAGGCTTTCGTTGACGTGCAGCCCGAACAGGCGCTTGAAGCGCGCGGCCAGCTCGGCGGGCAAGGGCGCGGCGCCGGTGCGGCAATAGCGCAGCGACGAGATGTCGGCGTCGGCCAGCGGCACCTCGGCCAGCGCCGCGAGTATGGTCGGCACGCCTTGCAGCGAGGTGGCGCGGTGGTGTTCGACCAGGCGCCAGTAGTTGCGCAGCACGTCACGGTTGCGCAGCAGCAGGGTGGTGGGGATGACGGTCTCGACCCCCGCCGACAAGGCGGCCAGGGATGCCGGCAGCACGCCCGCCACATGGAACAGCGGGTAGCCGTTGATGACCACGTCGTCCGGTCCGGCGTTCTGCAATTGCACCGCGGCCCAGGCGCTGAAGACCTGGTTGGCGTGCGTGTGGATGGCGAGCTTGGGCGCGCCGGTGGTGCCGCCGGTATGGAAATAGGCGGCCACGTCGCCGGCATGGATGTCGCGGTTGCTGACCAGGCGGTCGGCCGGCTGCGCGGTGCGCGCAGCGTTGAAATCCAGCGCATGCCCGGGCAGCGCCGGGCGCGCCGAGGGCGGCTCGTCCAAGGGCGCCACGCGCAGCAGCGTGTGCAACGTGGGCACGCGTTCGCGCAGGCGCAGCGCCTTGGACCAGGAGCCGCATTCCACGTCGGACCCATAGGCGATCAGCACCTTGGCGCGCGCCGTGGTCATCAGGGAGGCGAGCTTGTCCTCAGCCAGCAGGGGGTTCAAAGGCTGGACGATGCCGGCGGCCTCGCCGCCCCAGAGCGCCAGGTGGTACTCCAGACAGCCGGGCAGCAGGATGCCGACGGCGTCGCCCGGGCCCACGCCCAGTTCATGCAGCAGGTTGGCGGTCTGGTGGATGCCGGCCAGCAGTTCGCGGTAGCTCCAGCGCACCGGCGCGTCGCCGGGGTCGGCGCTGCGCAGAAAGGTCAGCGCGGTCTTGTCGCCGAAGGCCGCGGCCGAGTTGCGGAAGATCTCGTAGGTGCTGCGCACCGTGAGCGTCTCGGTCAGCGGGCGGGCCTGCAGCCGCTGTACGTCCGCGGCGCTGCGCACGGGGAATGGGGCGGCGAAAGGCGGCGAGATGGGCGGGGCGGCATGGACCTGGGTCATGGCGTGGTCCTCCGCTCAGGCCTGCCCCAGCGCGATGTAGCGCCGCAGGTGATGGTCTTCGTCGCCCAACTGGTGGTCGATCATGACCAGGCGCTTGGCGTAGTGCGCCAGCGGCAGCTCCCAGGTCATGCCGATGCCGCCGTGCAGCTGGATGCTTTCCTCGGCCACCAGCGTGCCGATGCGGCCGATGGTGAATTTGGCGGCGGACAGCGCGCGTTCGCGGGTGGCGCGGTCCGGGTGGTCCAGCGCGGCCGCGGCGTTGATCACGGCGGAGCGCGCCTGTTCGATTTCCAGCAGCACGTCGGCCATGCGGTGTTGCAGCGCCTGGAAGCTGCCGATGGGCGCGCCGAACTGGCGGCGCGTGCGCAGGTATTCCAGGGTGGCGTCGCGGGCGCAGTCCATGGCGCCCACGGCTTCGGCGCACAGCGCCAGGATGCCGCGGCCGGCGGCGCGTTCCAGCAGCGGGTAGCCTGCGCCGGCCTCGCCCAGCAGGGCATCTGGCGCAAGCTGTACGCCGTCGAGCACCAGTTCGGCCGCGCGGCCGCCGTCGATCAGGCCATAGCCGCGCACCTTCAGGCCGGGCGTGCCGGCGCTGACCAGGAACAGGCTGATGCCGACTTCGTCGTCCGGACCGCCCGCGCTGCGGGCCGGGATCAGGAACAGGTCGGCGTGTTCGCCCGCCGCGACCACGGCCTTGGCGCCGTTGAGCACCCAGCCGTCCGCGCTGCGCTCGGCGCGGGTTTCGACGTGCGCCAGTTCATAGCCGGAGCCGGGCTCGGCGTGGGCCAGCGCGGCGGTGATGGCGCCCGCGATCAGGCCTTCGAGGGCTTCGCGTTGGGCTGGCGTGCCGGCGGCGGCGATGGCGCTGCCGACCATGAGCGCGTCCAGCAGCGGTTCGACGGCCAGGCCGCGGCCCAGCGCCTCGAACACGACGGAAATGTCGAAGCCGCTTCCGCCCAGCCCGCCATCTGTTTCGGCAAACAGCGCGCCGATGGCGCCCAGTTCGGCGTAGCGCTGCCACAGTTCCAGGCTGTAGCCCCGCTCCGAGCGGGCGTTGCGGTCGCGCGTGGCGAAGTCGCTCTGTTCGGCGACAAAGCGGCGCAGCATGTCGGAGAGCATGCGCCGGTCTTCGGTGTGTTCAAAATTCATGGCCGGCCCTTACAGTCCGAGGATCATCTTGGAGATGATGTTCTTCTGGATTTCATTGGAGCCGCCGAAGATCGACAGCTTGCGGTTGTTGAAGTACTGCGCTGCCGCGCTCTCGGCGCCCTCGGGGCCGATGGGCGGCGCGTCGTAGCCGTCGTGCAGCGCCTCGGGTACGAAGGGACGGGCGTAAGGCCCCATGGCGCGGCGGTTCAGCGCGCTGATTTCCTGGCGGATCTGGGTGCCGCGGATCTTCAGCATCGAGCTTTCGGCGCCGGGCGCGCCGCCGCCGGCAACCGCCGCGACCACTCGCAGGTTGGTGGTGCGCATATTGGCCAGCTCGATCTCGACGCGCGCCAGCCGCGCGGCGAAGTCCGGGTCTTCCGATAGCGGACGTCCGTTCTTGCGTAGTCTTGCGGCCACCGTCTTCAGGCGTTCCAGCGCTGCCGTGGATTGCCCGACGCCGGCGATGTTGGTGCGTTCGTAGGTCAGCAGGTATTTGGCGCAGGTCCAGCCGCGGTTTTCCTCGCCCACCAGGTTGGCCGCAGGCACCCGCACGTCGGAGAAGAACACCTCGTTGACTTCGTGTTCGCCGTCCAGCGTGATGATGGGGCGCACTTCCACGCCGGGGCTCGTCATGTCGATCAGCAGGAAGCTGATGCCTTCCTGGCGCCGGCCTTCCTGCGAGGTGCGCACCAGGCAGAAGATCATGTTGGCGTACTGGCCCAGCGTGGTCCAGGTTTTCTGGCCGTTGACGACGTAGCTGTCGCCGTCGCGCACGGCGGTGGTCTTGACGGAGGCCAGGTCCGAGCCCGCGCCGGGTTCGGAGTAGCCCTGGCACCACCAGTCGGAACCGTCCAGGATGCGCGGCAGCCAGTGGCACCGCTGTGCCTCGCTGCCGTACTTGATCAGCACCGGGCCCAGCATGCTCAGGCCGAAGGGCACGATGCGCGGCGCGCCGGCCAGCGCGCATTCGTTTTCGAAGATGTACTTCTGCACGGCGCTCCAGCCGGTACCGCCGTATTCCATTGGCCAGTGGCTGGCGAGCCAGCCCTGGCGGTTGAGGATGGCGTGCCACTCGACCATGTCGGCGCGCGTCAGCAGCTTTCCCTGCGCGACCTTGGCGGACAGGCGCTCGGGCAGCTTGCTGGCGAGAAAGGCCCGCACTTCGTCGCGGAAGGCGTTTTCTTCGGGGGTGAATTCCAGGTCCATGGGGGATCCTCAGTAGATTTCAAACAGGCCGGCCGCGCCCATGCCGCCGCCCACGCACATCGTGACGACGGCATAGCGGGCGCCGCGGCGGCGGCCTTCGATGAGCACGTGGCCAGCCAGGCGGGCGCCGGTGACGCCGAAGGGGTGGCCCAGGGCGATGGCGCCGCCGTCCACGTTCAGGCGGTCCATCGGGATGCCCAGCTTCTGCTGGCAATACAGGGCTTGCGAGGCAAAGGCCTCGTTCAGTTCCCAGAGGTCGATGTCCTGCACCTTGAGGCCGTGGCGCGCCAGCAGCTTGGGCACGGCGTAGACCGGGCCTATGCCCATCTCGTCGGGTTCGCAGCCGGCAATCGCCAGTCCGCGGAACGCGCCCAGCGGCTGGATGCCGGCGCGCTGGGCCTCGGAGGCTTCCATCAGCACGCAGGCGGCGGCGCCGTCGGACAACTGCGAGGCATTGCCCGCCGTGACGAACTGGCCCGCGCCGCGCACCGGCGCCAGCGAGGCCAGGGCTTCGTAGGTGGTGCCGGGGCGGTTGCAGGTGTCGCGGTCCACGGTGACTTCGCGTTCGCTGACGGCGCCGGTGGCGCGATCGGTGACGGACATGGTCGTGGTGACGGGGATGATCTCTTCCAGATACCGTCCCGCGGCCTGGGCGGCTTCGGTGCGCGCCTGGCTTTGCGCGGCGAAATGGTCCTGGGCTTCGCGGCTGATGCCGTAGCGGGCCGCCACGATGTCGGCGGTTTCGATCATGGGCAGGTAGAGCTCGGGCTTGTTGGCGACGATCCACGGATCCATGCCGCTCACGCCGTCGTCGCGGGTGCGGATCTGCGAGACCAGTTCCACGCCGCCCGCGATCATGGCGGGCGCGCCGTCCATGACGATGCGGCTCGCGGCCGAGGCGATGGCCTGCAGGCCGGAGGCGCAATAGCGGTTGACGGTGGCGCCGCCCACGCTGACCGGCAGGCCGGCGCGGACCACGGCCTGGCGGCCGATATTGCGGCCGGTGGCGCCTTCCGGATAGCCGCAGCCGATGAAGGCATCTTCGATCAGGGCGGGGTCTATGCCGGCCCGGTCGACGGCGGCGCGCACCGCGTGCGCGGCCAGAGTGGGGCCGGCGATAAGGTTGAATTCGCCGCGCCCCGCCTTGGTGATGGGGGTGCGGGCGGTGGAGACGATGACGGCTTCGCGCATGGCGTGTTCCTGTGTGGAGTGCGGGTCAGGCGGTCTGGTTCAGGCTGGCGAAATTGCGGCCGGATTCAGCCAACTGCACCAGCAGGGGCGAGGGCTTCCAGAAGGCGGGGTCTTCCTGCGCGTAGCCGCGGATATCCGCCAGCACGCGCTCCAGTCCCACGCTGTCGGCGTAGTGCATGGGGCCGCCGCGATGGCGCGGAAAGCCGTAGCCGGACAGGAACACCACGTCGATGTCGGACGGGCGCTGGGCGATGCCCTGGTGCAGCACGTTGGCCGCTTCGTTGATCATCGCGGCCAGGTAGCGGCGCTGGATGTCCTCTTGGGTGTAGGCGCGCGGCGCGACGCCGGCGCGCGTACGTTCGGCGTCGATGATGGCGAGGACTTCGGGGTCTTGTTCGCCTTGGCGCGCGCCATCGGGGTAGAGGTAGAAGCCGCGGCCCGTCTTCTGGCCGAACCAGCCGCGTTCGCACAGCCGGTCGGGGATCTGCACGTAGCGCAGCGCCGGATCGCGCGTGGGCGCGCGGCGCTTGCGCGTGGCCCAGCCGATGTCGCCGCCGGCCAGGTCCGCCATCTGATAGGGGCCCATGGGGTAGCCGAAGGCGCGCACGGCGGCGTCGATCTGGTAGGGCGAGGCGCCGTCCTCCATCATCATGTCGGCCGCCTGGCGGTGCACGGCCAGGATGCGGTTGCCGATGAAGCCGTCGCACACGCCCGCGCGCACCGGGATCTTGCGCAGGCGCCGGGCCAGTTCGAAGCCGGTGGCTACGGTGTCGGGCGCGGTGTGCTCGCCCACCACGACTTCCAGCAGCTTCATGATGTTGGCCGGCGAAAAGAAGTGCAGGCCCAGCACGTCGGCGGGGCCGCGCGTGGCGGCGGCGATGAGGTTGACGTCCAGGTACGAGGTATTGGTGGCCAGCACCGCGCCGGGCTTGGCCACGCGGTCCAGCTGCGCGAACACGGCCTGCTTGACCGTCATGTCCTCGAACACGGCTTCGATGATGAGATCGGCGTCGTCCAGCGCCTCGTAGCGGGTCGAACCGGTGTAGCGCGCCATGCGGGCGTCGCGCTCGTCGGCGCTGATCCGGCCTTTCTGGACCAGCAGCTCGTAGACCTGCGCCACGCGGGCGCGGCCCCGTTCCAGCGCGGCCTCGTCCTGTTCGACCATGGTCACGGGAAAGCCGGCGTCCAGCGCCGAAACGGCGATGCCAGCGCCCATGGTGCCGCCGCCGACGATGCCGATGCGCTCCAGCCGGCGCGCCCGGGCGGGCTGCTGTCCCGGCATCTTGGCCGTATCGCGTTCGGCGAAGAAGGCATGCACCAGGCCCGCCCGCTGCGGGCTGTCCAGGCATTGCAGGAACAGCGCGCGTTCGGTGCGCAGGCCGTCCTCGAAAGGCTGCTCGATGGCGGCGCGCACGGCCTCGACGATCTTGCCGGGCGAGTACAGTCCGCGGGTGGTCCGGGCCACGCGTTCGGCCGCTGCCTCGACCTGGGCCAACGCGGCGGCCCGGTCGGCGAGCGCGCCGGCGTCGCGGGTGCGGCGCGGACCGGCGCCGATCGCCAGCAATTGCCGGGTATAGGCCAGGCCCGCGTCCAGGGGATCGGTTTCGCTGGACAGCGCGTCCACCAATCCGGCTTCCAGGGCGGCGCCGGCGGAGAGGTGCTTGCCGGTCAGCATCAAGTCCAGCGCGGCCTGCGCGCCCATGAGGCGCGGCGCGCGCTGGGTGCCGCCGGCGCCGGGCAGCAGGCCCAGGTTCACTTCAGGCAGGCCCAGCTTGGCCCCGCCCAGTGCGACGCGGTAGTGCGCGGCCAGCGCCACTTCCAGTCCGCCGCCCAGCGCCGCGCCGTGCAGCACGGCCACGACCGGCTTGGCGCTGGCTTCGATCAGGTTGCAGACGTCGGGCAGGATGGGCGGCTGCGGCGGCTTGCCGAATTCGCGGATGTCGGCGCCGGCGATGAAGTTCTTGCCCGCGCCCATCAGCAGGATGGCGCGTACTTGCGGATCGGCCTGGGCGTCGCGCACGGCCGCGGCCAGATTGCGGCGCACGGCGGCGCTCAGGGCATTGACGGGGGGATGGTCGATGGTGACGACAAGGATGTCGTCGTAGCGGCGCGCGCTGGCCGCGCCGGTGCTTGCGCTGTCTGTCATGGACAGTGTCTCCGATGAGGCTTGCCGCTGCGACGCCGCTTGGGGCGGCCGCCAGGGCCCGGCCGGGCGGACCAGGAACGGCCCGTCTTTTATGGGCTCATTCTTTCGCAGTAAAGAAGTCTTGACAATGGCATCGATAATTGACATTGAGGTCAAAAAAATTTGACAATGCCGGGGTGAATTGCGGTGGCGTGGAGGCCCGAATGGACACCAAATCCCTGACCTTGCTGGTGGAAATCCTGGACGCGGGCAATCTCAGCGAGGCCGCGCGCCGTTTGAAGATGACGCGCGCCAATGTCAGCTACCACCTGAATCAGCTGGAACGCTCGGTCGGCATGCAGTTGGTGCGCCGCACCACCAGGCATGTGGAACCGACTGAAATCGGACTGAAGCTGTATCGCCACGGCCGCAGCATCCAGGACGAACTCGCGGCGGCGCGTGAATCCGTCGAGACCCTTGGCAAGACGCCGCAGGGCAAGGTCAGGCTGAGCGTGCCCAGCGGCTACGGGCAGTTCGTGATGACGCCCTGGCTGCTGGAGTTCAAGCGGACCTATCCGGACATCGTGCTGGACGTGCTGTTCGAGAACAGTGTCGATGACCTGCTGCGCGACGAGGTCGACATCGCGGTGCGCATCATGTCCGAGCCGCCGCAGAACCTGGTGGCGCGCGAGCTGGGCCAGGTCCGCTACGTGGCCTGCGCCTCGCGGGACTATGTCGCCGCCCGGGGCCTGCCGCAGCATCCGGAAGAGCTGGCGCGCACGCCCACCATCAGCGCCGCGGTCATCGGCCGCCCCTTGCGGCTTTCCGCCTACTACGGCGGCCAGCCGCGGCAGCACGTGGTGCTGGAGCCGACCGTGATTTCGCGCAACTACGCCTTCCTGCGCGATGCGACCCTGGCGGGGCTGGGCGTGGGCGTGGTGCCGGATTACGTGGTGCACGACGACATCGCGCGCGGCGACCTGGTGGCCGCGCTGCCTCAGTGGCGGCTGAGCATCTTCGGGCGCGGCATGTATATGCTGTACATGCCCAACCGCCACCACCCGCGGGCGATCTCGATGATCATCGAATTCATCCTGGAACGCGCCCAGGCCGCGCACGAAGGCAAGCCGGGATTGCTGGAGGCGGCGGGCTAGCGGCGCCGGTCCGTGGAGGGCTGTACAGGGCCGGGAGGCGCGGCGTTCCTGACTGGGCGTTCAGCTTGGCAGGCATAAAATTCCTGTTCTTTACGGCAAACGGCCGCGGGGCCGCGCCCATTTTTTCCCAGGCCCGTCCATGTCTTCCTCCGACGTCCAATTGCTTCTTACCGCGCTGGCAAGCGTGCTGGTGCTGGTTGCGCTGATCGTTTCGCGCATCCGCATGCATCCGTTGCTGGCGCTATTGATCGTTTCCATCGGCGTGGGTTTCGCCACCGGCATGGAGCCGGTGGCCATTGTCAAGAACCTGAGCAATGGCGCGGGCAAGACACTGGGAGCGGTGGGTGTGGTGATCGCGCTGGGCGCGATGCTGGGCAAGATCCTGGCGGATTCGGGCACGACCGAACGCCTGGCCAATGCCATCCTGAACCATACCTCGCCTCGCATGATTCCCTGGGCCATGACCCTGGTGGCTTTCGTCATCGGCATACCGATGTTCTTCGAAGTCGGCCTGGTGGTGATGCTGCCGCTGATCTTCAGCGTGGCGCGCAAGCTGGAAAGCCAGGAGCGCTTCAAGGGCTCGGCCTACGTGTACGTGGGCGTGCCGGTGATATCGGCGCTGGCGGCGATGCACGGCATGGTGCCGCCGCATCCGGGGCCGCTGACGGCGATCGCCACGCTCAAGACCACGGTGGGGCCGACGATGATTTACGGCTTCATCGCGGCGCTGCCGGCCATGGTCTTCGGCGGTCCCTTGTATGGCGCTTTCATTTCGCGGCGCATGACGACGCGTCCGGACGAGGCGCTGCTGGAACAGTTCACCACGACCCGCCAGGATGCCGCCGGCCCCAATGCGCCGAGCGCGGGCCTGGGGGTGCTGGCGGCCTTGCTGCCCGCCTTGCTGATGCTGGTGCACGCGGGCGCGGAGATGCTGCTGCCCAAGGATTCCCGCGCCATGCACGTGGCGGCGTTCCTGGGCGACCCGATGGTCGCGATGCTGCTGGGCGTGCTGTTCGCCGCATTCACCCTGGTGCTGATGCGCGGCGGCGACGCGGAAAAACTGCGCGATGCCATGGGCAAGAGCCTCAAGCCCATCGCCGGCATCATGTTGATCATCGCGGGCGGCGGCGCGTTCCAGCAGGTGTTGACCAGCGCCAAGGTGGGCGATGCCATCGTGCAGCTGACGCATCAGTTTTCGCTGCCGCCGCTGGCGCTGGGCTGGCTGATCGCCATGCTGCTGTCGGTGTCCACGGGGTCGGCCACGGTCGGCATCGTGGGCGCGGCGGGCCTGCTGGCGCCGCTGGCGGGCGCCGATCCCGGCCTGAACCTGCCGCTCTTGGCGCTGGCCATCGGCTGCGGTTCGCTGTTCTTCAACTACGCCAATCACGCGGGCTTCTGGATGGTGAAGGAGTCCTTCGGCATGACCATGGGCGAAGCGACCAAGACCATCTCGGTGGTGCAGTCCATCGTGTCGGTGGTG
Source organism: Achromobacter sp. GD03932 (assembly GCF_029839485.1). Classification (NCBI taxonomy): domain Bacteria; kingdom Pseudomonadati; phylum Pseudomonadota; class Betaproteobacteria; order Burkholderiales; family Alcaligenaceae; genus Achromobacter; species Achromobacter sp. GD03932. Next base: position 1,601 of record NZ_JAOCAT010000052.1, on the reverse strand, counting down.
GGGCTGGTCATGGTGCTGCTGTTCAACATGCTGCAGCCGCTGGGCTGACACGCCTGCGGGCCGCAATTGTTATGCTGGGTCTGTCGTTTCCGGAGACCCCATGACAGAGATGCCCCGTTCCGCCGCCACGCATTCCGCGCTGGCTTCCGAAGCGCGCCGCACGCAGTTGCGGCGCATGAAGATCGCCGCGCTGGCGCTGCTGGTGGCGATGGTCTGCGGCTTCATCACCAGCCACGTCATGGGCGGGCAGGGCGCCTGGGCCTGGGTGCGGGCGTTCTGCGAAGCGGCCACGGTGGGCGCGCTGGCCGATTGGTTCGCGGTGGTGGCGCTGTTCCGCCGGCCGATGGGATTGCCGATCCCGCACACGGCCATCATTCCCAGCAACAAGGACCGCATCGGCGACAACTTGGCGGTGTTCGTGCGCGACCATTTCCTGGACCCGGACACGCTGATGGAGAAGCTGCGGGTGTTCGATCCCGCGGCGCGGCTTGCGCGCTGGCTGGGGCGTCCGCGGCAGGCGCGGGCCTTGAGCGAGGGGGCGCGCAATGTGGCCTTGCAGACGCTGGACCTGCTGGACGAGCGGGCGGTGCGCGGGGTGATCCAGGAGTTCGTGGTGAAGAATCTGCGGCGCTGGGACGCGGCGGACACGGCGGGCGAGGTGCTAGGGCTGCTGACGCGCGACGGGCGGCACCAGGAGCTGTTGGACGCTGCGCTGGAGCGGCTGGGCGGCTATCTGGGCGACGAGGACGTGAAGGCGCGGGCCTCGAGCCTGCTGGTGAAGTTCGCGAAGAAGGAATGGCCGCGCATCATTGCGGCGGTGGACGTGGTCAAGTCGGTGGACGGGATTGCCGACAATCTGGCGGACCGGCTGGCGCGGGCGCTGGTGGAGGAACTGCGGGACGTGCTGTCCGAGCCTGGGCATCCGGTGCGGCGGGATTATGAGGCCTGGGTGCAGGATTACATCCGACGGCTGAGGGATGATCCGGCGTTGTCGGCGCAGGTGGAGGCCTTGAAGCAGCGGGCGATCGATCATCCGAAGGTGCAGGAGTATGTGCAGGGGCTGTGGGACGATATCCATGCGGCGTTGCGGCGCGATCTGTCATCGGAGGATTCGGCGCTGGCGCGGCATCTGGAGAGCGCCTTGCTGGCCTTGGGGCGCAAGCTGGGGGAAGATCCGGGGCTGCGGGAGGCGATCAACAATCACGTGCTGGGCGGGGCGCGGAGGCTGACGGGGCGTTTACGTAGCGGGGTCACGGAGCATATTTCGCGCACGGTGAAGAATTGGGATGAGCGGCATCTGGTGGATGAGCTTGAACTGAGCGTGGGGAAGGATCTGCAGTACATCCGGTTCAATGGCACCTTGGTGGGCGGGTTGATAGGGGTGGTGCTGCATGCTGTGGTGTTGCTGGTTCGAGGGTGATGCGGGTGCTTTTTGACTGTTTCATTCGAGGCTTTGCTAGTCCTCCCGGGGCTTTGTAGGGCGGGATTTGACTGCTGTTTCGTGTGCTTCGTAGGCCGCCCGTCGTCGCGGGCGCATGGGCGGCGAGCGCCCACGAGTGCGGTCCGGAGCGTTCGCTCCGGACTGCCCCGTCGTCATCGTC
>NZ_JAOCAT010000051.1:0-35847 GCF_029839485.1 Achromobacter sp. GD03932 | reverse complement strand
GCGCGAAGCCTGGATCGTGGCCGAAGCCGCCGGGCGGCACCTGTTGAGCCTGCCGCTGGCGGCCAACATGGCGGTACTGCCGACCCTGTGCGCGGCGGGGCCGGCCGCGCAATGGGCCTTCCCCGTGATGACGGGCGATACCTACTTTGCCGACGCCGCCGTCCGCCCCGATGGATCGGTCTTCATCGAAGGCGCGGGTGAGGGCGTGCGCGCCCTGGCCGTGCGGCGCTTGAACGCCACCGCCCTGCGCCTGGAGGCGCTGGCGCCCGCGTCCGGCGAGGCGCGGCTGGATCCCACCATGCCGGTGGCGCGCGTGGCCCGCCCGCAAGTGCTGGACAGCGTCGATCTGGAGGTCGAGGCGGGAACCTGGGAGCGGCTGCGCACCCGTCTGCGCCTGTTGCGTTCGGCCGAACTGCTGGGCGCGGCCTCGGCCGCGCTGGACATGGCGGCGGCCCATGCGCGCGAACGCCGCCAATTCGACCGCGCCATCGGCGCCAACCAGGCGATCAAGCATCGGCTGGCGGAAGACTGGATGGCCCTGGACGACGCCAGGCTGGCGGGAGTGGCGGCGGTTGCGGCGCATGACGCGGGCGCCGCCTCGGCGGAACGCGACAGCCTGTTCGCGCCATTGCTTGCGGTGGAGGCGGGCAGGCGCGCGGCGCAGAACGCCATCCAGGTCCATGGCGCGTTGGGCGTCACCTGGGAGTGCGACGCGCACCTCTACCTGAAGCGGGTGCTGCGTCTGGCGGCCAGCCTGCAAGCCGAAACGTCCCGGGCGGAGCTGCTGGAACGCATCTGGGAGAGCGGGGACGGCCGGCTGGCCGCCTGACGCAGAGGCGGCGTCCGACCTACAATCGCCGCCATGTACAAATCGAACTTTCCTTCCGAACTGGACCAGCCGACCCTGTCCGAGGTGGACGGCGTCCGCTATCTGCACTTCAACACCGTCTGGGTCCAGGGCGCCATGCGCATCAAGAACCCGTCGGAGCTGGTGCTTGAATACACCGCCCAGATGATGGCCTGGCTGCTGTTCCTGGAGCCGCCCAAGGACGAAGCCATCGGCATGCTCGGGCTGGGCGCCGGCTCGCTGGCGCGTTATTGCGTGAAGCACACGCGCAGCCCCTTGCTGGCGGTGGAATGGAATCCGCGCGTGACGGCGGCCTGCCATATGTTCTTCCGCCTGCCCGGCGCGAACCGCCTCGAAGTCGAACACGCCGACGCCGGCGCCTGGGTGGCCGATCCGCTCAACGCGGGGCGCTGCCCGGTGTTGATGGTGGACTTGTACGACGCCATGGCCGAGGGGCCGGTGCGCGACAGCGTCAAGTTTTACCGCGACTGCCGCCGCGTGCTGGGCGAGGTCGGCGTGCTGGCCGTGAACCTGTTCGGCCGCCACGAGAGCTTCGGCAAGAACATCGACAACCTGTCCAAGGCCTTCGACGACCGCATCGTGCTGCTGCCCGAGGTCGAGGCGGGCAACCAGATCGTGCTGGCGTTCTCCGGCCCGCGCCTGGAAGTCACTCCCGCCGAGTTGCTGGCGCGGGCCGAGGTGGTCGAGGCCAAATACGGCTTGCCGGCGCGCCGCTGGGCCCGTTCGCTGACCCGCCACGCGGTCGACGGGGTGCTGCACTTCTGACGTCCCTCTCAATTTCTCCGGGGACAGATCGCAGGGCCTCCGCACGGCGGGGGCCTTTTTTCTCTTAGGGTAGCCACCGACGCGCAAGGGGTTTCCTTTTTCCCGCATCCGGCTCTATCATGGCCTTATTCATAATTATGAATTACGGTGCAGTCCCGGCCGCTGAACCATGACCCTACCCATCGTCCGGCAAGCCCTCTACCTGGAAGTCGCGGACCGCCTGCGCGGCATGATCCACGCGCGTTCCCTGCGCAACGGCGAATGGATCGACGAATTGCGCCTGGCGGGCGAGCTGGGCATCTCCCGCACCCCCTTGCGCGAGGCGCTCAAGGTGCTCGCTACCGAAGGGCTGGTGCGGTTGGAGCCGCGCCGCGGCTGTTTCGTCAATGAGCTCTCGGCGCAAGACCTGGAAGACATCTTTCCGCTGATGGCCATGCTGGAAGGGCGCTGCGCCTTCGAGGCCGCGCGCAAGGCCAGCGATGCCCAACTCGCCGAGCTGGAACCCCTGCACGCGGCGCTGGCGGGCCATGCCCAGGCCGGCCGCATCGACGCCTATTACAAGACCAACTACCTGATCCACGAAGCAGTGCAGGCTCTGGCCGGCAATCAATGGCTGTCGGACATGGTGGGCAATCTGCGCAAGGTGCTGAGCCTGTCGCGCCACCGCAGCCTGTCGCACCCCGGCCGCATCCAGCAGTCCTGCGCCGAGCACCTGGCCATATTCGACGCGCTCAAGGCGCACGACAGCGAGGCCGCGCAGGCGCTCGCGCACAACCACCTGATGCGGCAGCTGGAAGCGCTGCGCGCATTGAGCCATGCGGATGCCGCCGATGCGGCGCCGTCCGATCCCATCGTCATCGAGGAGCCCGCCCATGTCCGCACCCGCCAATCTCGCGCCCGCGCGCGGCGCACGCACGCCTGAGCCCGAGGCCGATACCGTCGATGCGGCGGCCGTCGATGCGGCGGCCGTTGCTGAAAGCGCGGGTCTGATGTCCCGCCTGGGCAAGCTGTGGGAACGCGGCCGACTGCCCAGCGAATCCGAAATACGGCGGCTGTTCGAGGCGCGCCTGACCGACGTGGCCGCCAACAAGCTGGCCCGCCGGTGGTGCGAGCAGTACAGCGCCGCGGACGGCAAGGACCGCCGGCTGATGTTGACCGCGCTGGCGCAGGCGCGCGGCAGCTACGCTGGCGAAGGCGGCGAGGGCGTGCGCCTCTTCAAGCGTTTCAATGCGCAGCCCCAGGGCCTGCGCTTCCTGGTCGAGCTGCGCGCGGACATGCTGCGCTGGCGCAAGCAGGTGGCGGGCATCCAGATGCTGGACAAGGACCTGGAAGGCCTGCTTTCCGCCTGGTTCGACGTGGGCCTCTTGGAGCTGCGGCCGCTGACCTGGGATTCGCCGGCGTCGCTGCTGGAGAAGCTGATTCTCTACGAAGCCGTGCACGAGATCACCTCCTGGGACGACTTGCGCCGCCGCGTTTCGCCGGACCGCCGCTGCTACGCCTATTTCCATCCGCAGATGCCGGGCGTGCCGCTCATCTTCGTGGAAGTGGCCTTCGCCAGCCAGATGGCCGACAACGTGCAGGTGCTGCTGGACAGCACCTTGCCGCCGCAGGATCTGGACAAGGCGCGCTGGGCCATCTTCTATTCCATCTCCAACACGCAGCCCGGCCTGAAGGGCATCAGCTTCGGCAACTTCCTGCTCAAGCGCGTGGTGGAGCAGCTGCTGCATGAGCTGCCCAAGCTGAAGTCCTTCGCCACGCTGTCGCCCATCCCGGGCTTCGCCGACTGGCTGGGCAAGCTGGACGCCGAGGCGGTAGAGGCCATCGTGCGCGAGGACAAGGTGCGCGCCAAGTCGCGCAAGCGCGAGGGCGTGCCCGACGGCCGGCGCTGGGTTGCGCGCCTGGCCAAGGCGGCCCAGGGCAAGGCCGCGGACGTGGTCAAGCGCGCCGGTTTCCGCCTGACGGCCAATTACCTGCAGTCCATGAAGAACGGCATGCCGGTGGACGCGGTGGCGCGCTTCCATCTGGGCAACGGCGCGCGCATCGAGCGGCTCAACTGGGCCGCCGATACCTCGCCCAAGGGGCTCAAGCAGTCCTGCGGCCTGATGGTGAACTACCTTTACGACCTCGACGAGCTGGACGACAACCTGGCCCTGCTGGGCGAGGGCAAGCCCCAGGTCAGCCGCGGCGTGGGACGCGTGGGATAAACGCCGCGCGCGGCGCAACAACATAAGAAAGAGGGCAGGAGACATGACGGACAACGTGGCCGGCCGCGTGCTGCTGGAACGCGAGGGCGATCTGGCCCGGGTGACGCTATCGCACCCGGGGCGCCTGAATGCGATCACCGTGGGCATGTGGCATGAACTGCGGGACGTGTTCGGCCGCATCGCGCAGGACGACGCGGTGCGCTGCGTGATCGTGCGCGGCGAGGGCGGCAATTTCGCCGCCGGCGCCGACATCCGCGAGTTCCCCGCGCAGCGCGGCGACATGGCCGGCGTGCAGCGCTACCACCGCGAGGTACTGGCGCCTGCCTTGCAGGCGGTGGCCTTGTGTCCGCAGCCCGTGGTGGCGCAGATCGAAGGCGTGTGCGTGGGCGGCGGCCTGGAAATAGCCAGCCAGTGCGATCTGCGGATCGCTGGAGAATCCGCGCGTTTCGGCGTGCCGATCAACCGCCTGGGATTTCCCATGGCGCCTGACGAAATGAGCGGCCTGCTGGCCTTGGTCGGACGCGCCGCCACCCTGGCGATACTGCTCGAAGGCCGCGTGTTCGGCGCCGCCGAGGCTCGCGAACTGGGCTTGTTGACGCGCATTGTTGCCGACGATCAGGTGGCCGACGCGGCGAAACGCAGCGCCGAGCGCATCGCGGCGGGCGCGCCGCTGGCGGCCCGCATCAACAAGCGCCTGTCGCGCAGGCTCGCCGCGGGCGGCGCCTTGACCGAAGACGAATACCAGGATTATTTCTCGTACGCCGACAGCCGGGACCACAAGGAGGGCGTGCGCGCTTTCCTGGCCGGCGTGGACCCTTCCTTTTCCGGAGACTAGACAAGGTGAGCAACGCTAATCTATATGCTGTCCTGCAAGGCGGCTTTCCCAAAGACCGCAGCAAAGTCGCGCTGGAAACGCCCGACCTGCAATACACCTGGGACGACATCGATCGCGCCACGGCGTGCCTGGCCAACCTGCTGACCTCGTTGCGGCTGCCGGCGGGTTCGCGCGTGGCGGTGCAGGTCGAAAAGTCGCCCGAAGCGCTGCTGCTGTACCTGGCCACCTTGCGCGCCGGCCTGGTCTACCTGCCGCTGAATACCGCCTACCGCGAATCGGAAATCGAGTACTTCCTGGGCAACGCGGAGCCGGCCGTGGTGGTTTGCGCCAGCAAGAACCTGGACTGGGTGCAGCGCGCGGCAGACAAGGCTGGCACCGCGCATGTGTACACGCTGGACGAGGACCGTAGCGGCACGCTGCTGGATGCCGCCGGCGGCCTGTCTCAGACCTTCAAGACCGTGGCGCGCAAGCCTGACGACCTGGCCGCCATCTTGTACACCTCCGGCACCACCGGGCGCAGCAAGGGCGCAATGCTGTCGCATGGCAACCTCGCCGCCAACGCCCGCGTGCTGCACGACTACTGGGGCTGGCGCTCGGACGACGTGCTGTTGCACATGCTGCCGATCTTCCACGTGCATGGCCTGTTCGTGGCCTCGCACGGCGCCTTGCTGGCTGGGGCCAGGATGATCTGGCTGCCCAAGCTCGACGTCGACCAGGCCCTGCGCTACCTGCCGCAGAGCACCGTAATGATGGGCGTGCCGACGTACTACGTGCGTCTGCTGGCCGACCCGCGCTTTGACCGTAGCGTCTGCGCCAACATGCGTCTCTTCATCTCGGGCTCGGCGCCTTTGCTGGCCGAAACCTTCTCGGACTTCCAGAAGCGCAGCGGCCACGCCATCCTGGAACGCTACGGCATGAGCGAGACGGTCATGCTTACCTCCAACCCCTATGACGCCAAGCTGGGCGAACGCCTCGCGGGCACCGTGGGCCGCGCCCTGCCGCAAGTGCAGGTACGCGTGGTCGACGATGCCGGCATCGCGCTCGCGCCCGGCGAGATCGGCAACGTGCAGGTGCGCGGGCCGAACGTGTTCTCGGGCTACTGGCGCATGCCGGAAAAGACCGCCGAGGAATTCACCGCCGACGGCTGGTTCAAGACCGGCGACGTGGGCCGCTGGGGCGGCGAGTCCGCCGGGCGCGACGTACCCGCCGACTACCTGTCCATCGTGGGCCGCAGCAAGGACCTGATCATTTCCGGCGGCTTCAACGTGTACCCCAAGGAAATCGAAACGCTGATCGACGACATGCCCGGCGTGGCCGAATCGGCTGTCATCGGCGTGCCGCATGCCGACTTCGGCGAGGCCGTGGTGGCGGTGGTGGTGCCCAAGGACGGCGCGGCGCTGGACGCGGATGCGATGCAGGCGGAACTGAAATCGCGCATCGCCAATTTCAAGGTGCCCAAGCGCGTGCACATCATCGGCGAACTGCCGCGCAACACGATGGGCAAGGTGCAGAAGAACGTGCTGCGCGAAACCTACAAGGCGCTCTGACATTCGCCAGGACCGCTTCCCGTCGGGAAGCGGCCTTTCCGGCCGGGCGCGCCGCGCCGGCCCCCATTCAGGAGACTATCCCCCCAAAAACATGCAGGTCCCAGCAGCCCATTCCCTACAAGAACTTCAAGAGACGAGACGCACATAACCGCGCCGTCCCCATGCTGCAGCAAGAGGAGACAATATGAAATATCGCACCACCGCCGCGGCCGTATTCGCCGTGGCCGCCCTGGGTTTCGGCGGCGTCGCCGCCGCGCAATGGCCCGAACGCCCGATTACGCTGATCGTCCCGTTCCCCGCCGGCGGCGGCACGGACACCTTTGCCCGTCCGCTGGCCCAGCAACTGACCACGCAGCTGGGCCAGCCCGTGGTCATCGACAACAAGGGCGGGGCGGGCGGAACCGTGGGCGCGGGCGTCGCGGCCAAGGCCAGGCCCGACGGCTACACCTTCTTCATGGGCGGCGCGCACCATGCGCTGGCCCCTTCGCTGTACAAGAACCTGAATTACGACATCCAGAAGGACTTCGTGCCGGTCGCGCTGGTTGCGCAGCCGCCGCAGGTCATCGTCATCAATCCGGCCAAGCTGCCGGTGAAGACGGTCCAGGAACTGATCGACTACGCCAAGAAGCGCCCGGGGGAAATCAACTTCGGCACCGCGGGCAAGGGCAGCACGCACCACCTGGCCGGGGAGCTGTTCGCCATGCAGACGGGCATCAAGCTGGTGGACGTGCCCTATCAGGGCGCGGGACCCATGCTGTCGGCCCTGATCGGCGGACAGGTGGACCTGGCGTTCGACGGCCTCGGTTCGTCCGCCGGCCATATCCGTTCCGGCACGATCAAGCCTTTGGCCGTGGCCGCCACCGAACGCTCGCAATCGTTGCCCGACGTGCCCACCGCTGCCGAGGCTGGCGTGCCGAACTACGTGGTGTCGACCTGGTACGCGATCTGGGCGCCCGCGGGCACGCCCAAGGAAGCGGTGGACAAGATGAGCGCCGAGATCACCAAGGCCCTGAATGCGCCGAAGATCAAGGAAACCTGGGCGGGCAACGGTTCGGCGGTGCCTACGCTGACCGGCGCCGAGTTCGGCAAGTTCGTCGATAGCGAGGTTGGGCGTTGGGCCAAGGTGGTGAAGGACTCGGGGGTGAAGCTGGATTGATGGCCGCGAGTCAGGCGTGCGCCACGTGGCGCGCGCCTTCCCTCACCGCCATTCACTCGCCTGGCTCAGCTTGGCCAGCTGATCATGCGTCAGCGTCAGGCTGGCCGCCTTGACCAGTTCGTCCAGTTGTTCGAGCGAGGTCGCGCTGACGATGGGCGAGGTGATGCCGGGCTGCGCGATCTGCCAGGCCAGCGCGGCCTGGGCGGGCGTGCAGCCGGCGTCCTCGGACACTTCGTCCAGCGCTTTCAGGATGCGGTAGCCGCGGTCGTTGAGATAAGTGTCGACGATCTTGCGTCCGCGCGGGCTCTTGCCCGCGTCTGCGGGACTGCGGTACTTGCCGCTGAGGAATCCGCTGGCCAGGGCGTAATAGTTGATGGTGCCCATCTGCTGCGTCTTCACCAGGCTCTGCAGCCCGGACTCGAAGGGTTCGCGGCGGTACAGGTTGTATTCCGGCTGGATGCTCTCGTAGCGCGGCAGGCTGTGCCGTTCGCTCGCGATCAGCGCTTCGGACAGCCGCACCGCGGTGTAGTTGGAGGCGCCGATGGCGCGCACCTTGCCGGACTCGATGTGCTTGGCGTATTCGGCCAGGGTGTCGGTCAGCGGCGTGTCGGGATCGTCCTGGTGCGACTGGTAGAGGTCGATGTGGTCTGTCTGCAGCCGTGCCAGCGAGGCTTCCAGCGAGCGGCGGATGTAGGCCGGCGCCAGGCCCTTGGCGTCGGGCCCCATTTCCATGCCGACCTTGGTGGCGATCAGCACGCGGTCGCGCTTGCCCGAGCGCTTTAGCCATTTGCCGATCAGGGTCTCGGATTCGCCGCCCTGGTTGCCCGGAACCCAGCGCGAATACACATCCGCCGTGTCGATGAAGTTCAGGCCGGCGTCCACCAGCGCGTCCAGCAGCGAGTACGTGCCGGCTTCGTCCACGGTCCAGCCGAAGACGTTGCCGCCGAAGGTGAGGGGAGGAATCTGCAGGCCGGAACGGCCCAATGCGCGTTTGATCATGGTGAGGCCTCTGGATGCTGCGGTTGGCGGCGCGGAAGACGTCCGGTTTTTGCTGTTCCGGCCGATGCGATTCCGGGCTTTTCAGTATATTGACGCCGCTGCGCCCAGTTACGGGGCATGCGATTGCGGCATGCACCATTTCAGGGATTCCCCCGAAACGCTTTGGGTGGGCGGCAAGTTAGACTATACGGCTTTATGGCTAGTCCGGCCGGCGGGGAGCCGCCAGCGGCGCCGTAATAATGAGCAAAAACAAGGGTTCAAGGAGCTTATCTATGCTGATCGGAAAAAAACATTTTCTGACGGTTGGCGCCATGGCGCTGGCGATGGCTATCGCCGCGCCTGTGTCCGCGCAGCAGAAATCCGTGGCGGTCACCGCCATCGTCGAGCATCCGGCGCTGGACGCCGTGCGCGACGGGGTGCAGGACGCCCTCAAGCAAGCCGGCTATGAACCGGGCAAGAACCTGAAGTGGCAATACCAGAGCGCCCAAGGCAACAACGGCACCGCCGCCCAGATCGCGCGCAAGTTCGTCGGCGACAAGCCTGACGCCATCGTCGCGATCGCCACGCCGTCGGCCCAGGCCGTCGTCGCCGCCACCAAGGACGTGCCGGTGGTGTATTCCGCCGTGACCGATCCCGTCGCCGCCCAGCTGGTCTCCAGCATGGACGCCTCGGGCACCAACGTGACCGGCGTGTCGGATCTGCTGGCCCTGGACAAGCAGGTCGAACTGATCAAGAAAATCGTCCCCAACGCCAAGCGCGTGGGCATCGTCTACAACCCGGGCGAGGCCAACTCGGTCGTGGTCGTGAAGAAGCTGCAGGAAATCCTGCCGAAGTCGGGCATGAGCCTGGTTGAAGCGGCCGCGCCGCGCTCGGTGGACGTGGCATCCGCGGCCCGCAGCCTGATCGGCAAGGTCGACGTCATCTACACCAACACCGACAACAACGTCGTGTCGGCCTACGAGTCGCTGGTCAAGGTCGGCAACGACGCCAAGATCCCGCTGATCGCGTCCGACACCGACAGCGTCAAGCGCGGCGGCATCGCCGCCCTGGGCATCAACTACCGCGACCTGGGCGTGCAGACGGGCAAGGTGGTGGTGCGCATCCTGAAGGGCGAGAAGCCTGGCGCCATTCCCTCGGAAACCATCTCCAAGCTCGAGCTCTACGTGAACCCGGGCGCCGCCGCCAAGCAGGGCGTGACCCTGTCCGATGCGATCATCAAGTCGGCCGCGGTGGTCGTGAAGTAATAGTCAGCCGTACCCGCCCCGCCATGCCTATCCGGCATGAGCGGGGCTTGTTTTATGTTCTGGTGTCTTGCCTTACCCCATGGTCTTCAGGGCGGCAGCATTCACAAGATGCTCGCGGCCCGGCGCAATGTGCTGGTCTTGAATGGCCGGCGGCCCGCCTTACGGCGTTGTGCCCGCCCGGCGTTTTTGCTCCCTGAATGGTCCTGCAGACTCATGCTGGCGGCCTGGCCGTCCGGCACGGGAGGGCTTTGGCAGGAAACCGGAGAAAATCCCCTGCGGGGAAACGTTTCTTGCGAAAGCTGGGGTAAAACTGACCCCGAAACGCAAGATATCCGACGCGGCAACTCTTTAATATGCTCGTTTCTTGCCTTCGTGCAAGTTCTTAATATGCCCGCTTCTCACTGATTGGATTTGACCCATGTCATTGTTCTCGTTGTTAGGTGCGTTGGAGATCGGCCTGATCTTCAGCCTGGTGGCTCTGGGCGTGTATATCTCGTTCCGCCTGTTGCGCTTCCCGGACCTGACCGTTGACGGCAGCTTCCCGTTGGGCGGCGCGGTCTGTGCGACGCTGATCGCCTCGGGCACCGACCCGTTCCTGGCCACCGTCATCGCGACGATCGCTGGCGCCGCGGCCGGGCTGGTCACCGGCTGGCTCAACGTCAAGCTCAAGATCATGGATCTGCTGGCCAGCATCCTGATGATGATCGCGCTGTACTCGGTCAACCTGCGCATCATGGGCAAGCCCAACGTTCCGCTGATCACCGAACCCACCGTCTTCACCATCCTGCAGCCTGAATGGCTGTCGGACTACGTCGCCCGTCCGTTGATCCTGATCGTCATCGTGATCCTGGCCAAGCTGGCGCTGGACTGGTTCTTCGCCACGCAGACCGGCCTGGCGGTGCGCGCCACCGGCTCCAACGGCCGCATGGCCCGCGCCCAGGGCGTCAACACCGGCCGCATGATCCTGGGCGGCATGGCGCTGTCCAACGCGCTGGTCGCGCTGGCGGGCGCGCTGTTCGCCCAGACCCAGGGCGGTTCGGACATTTCGATGGGCATCGGCACCATCGTGATCGGCCTGGCCGCCGTAATCGTGGGCGAAAGCATCCTGCCGTCGCGCAAGCTGGTGCTGGCCACGCTGGCCGTCATCATCGGCGCCATCGTCTACCGCTTCTTCATCGCGCTGGCGCTGAACAGCGATTTCATCGGCCTGAAGGCGCAAGACCTGAACCTCGTCACCGCGGTGCTGGTCACGTTCGCCCTGGTCATTCCCATGCTCAAGCGCCGCCTCCTCGGCAAGAAGGGGAGCTGAATATGTTGTCCGCAAAAGACCTCAAGATCACGTTCAACGCCGGCACGCCCATCGAGACGCGCGCCTTGCGCGGCCTGTCGCTGGAGATCCCGTCGGGCCAGTTCGTGACCGTCATCGGCTCCAACGGCGCCGGCAAGTCCACCTTTCTGAATGCAGTCTCGGGCGACCTGCCGGTCGACTCCGGCCGCATCGACATCAACGGCGTCGACGTCACGCGCCAGCCTGTGTGGGCGCGCGCGGGCCGCGTGGCCCGCGTGTTCCAGGACCCCATGGCCGGCACCTGCGAAGACCTGACCATCGAAGAGAACATGGCGCTGGCGCAGATGCGCGGCGCGCGCCGCGGCTACAGCCGTGCGGTCAAGGCCTCCATGAAGGAAGGCTTCCGCGAGCGCCTGGCCACGCTGGGCCTGGGGCTGGAAAACCGCCTGACCGACCGCATCGGCCTGCTGTCGGGCGGCCAGCGCCAGGCGGTCAGCCTGCTGATGGCGGCCTTGCAGCCTTCGCGCATCCTGCTGCTGGACGAGCACACCGCGGCGCTGGACCCGCGCACCGCGGACTTCGTGCTGCAGCTGACCGCGCGCATCGTCGCCGAAAGCCAGCTCACCACGATGATGGTGACCCACAGCATGCGCCAGGCGCTGGACGTGGGCGACCGCACCGTCATGCTGCATCAGGGGCAAGTGGTGCTGGACGTGTCGGGCGACGAGCGCCGCGGCATGGACGTGCCGGATCTGCTGGCCATGTTCGAGCGCGTGCGCGGAGAGAAGATCTCGGACGACGCCCTGTTGCTGGGATAAGCGCCAGGCGCCGGCCGCGTGAACCGCAGCCGGCGGCTTCCCGCCGTTCTAGATGAACCGGCCGGGCCGGAATGCCTCATGGCGCGAGACCGCGCCGTCGCCGCACATCAATTCGCCCAGTATCTTCGCCGTGCCGGGCGCGGTGCTGAAGCCGATGTGCTGGTGGCCCAGCGCCAACCACAGGCCGGGATGGCGCGGCGCTTCGCCTATCATCGGCCGGCTGTCGGGCAGCGTCGGGCGCCGCCCCAGCCACGCCTCGGCATCCAGCCGCCGGTCCAGCGGAAACGCCTCGCGGGCCCGCGCTTCCGCCAGGTCCAGCTGCAGCGGCCGGGCGGGTGCCTCGCAGGCGTCCAGTTCCACGCCCGTGGTCAGGCGCAGGCCGCGCGCCATGGGCGACAGCACGTAGCCCCCGCCGGTGTCGTAGACCGGGCGCGTCAGGCCGGCGCCGTCTGCGCCGCTGTAATGCATGTGGTAGCCGCGCTCGAACGCCATGGGCAGATCTATGTCCGCCGTCTTCAAGAGTCCCTTCGACCAGGGACCCAGCGCGACCACCAATCGATCCGCCGCTATCGATTCCGACCCCTGCGCGCCTTGCACGACCCAGCCCTGGCCTTCGCGGCGGATGGCGCTGGCGGCCAGGCGCTGGAACGCGCCGCCCGAGCGGCGGAACAGGGCGGCATAGGCCGCGACCACTTCGTGCGGATCATTGACGGAATACGAGCCCTGGATCCACAGGGCGCGGCGGAAGATGGGCGCAAGCGCGGGTTCGATCTCCGCGAGTTCCGCGGGTTGCAGGACCTGGGTCGGCACCTGGTACTGGGCAAAGGTCTTGCGCGACAGTTCGCCGCTGTTCCAGCCCTGTTCCGAGCGGTACAGGAAAATCCAGCCGGTATCGCGCAGCCGGTGCGCCGCGCCTGATTCGTTCAGCAGCCGCAGATGCTCGGGCGCCGAAAGCCGGATCAGGCCGTCCAGCGCCTCCACGGTCTGCCTGAACACCGCCGGCCGGGCGTTGAGCAGGAAGCGGGCGGCCCAGCCCAGGTTCTGCGCCAGATAGCTCAGCTTGTAGCGGAACTGCACGGTGTCGTTTTTCAGCAGCCGCGGCAACTGCGCCCACAAGCCGGGGTGGTTGAATGGCATCAGCGAACTGCGCGCAATCACGCCGGCGTTGCCTAGCGAGGTTTCCAGGCCTGGCTCCTGCCGGTCCACCAGCGTGACGGACAGGCCGCGGCGCTGCAGTTCCAGGGCGCAGCAGACGCCCACGATACCCGCGCCTAGGACAACGACGTGTTTTCCCATGTCTTTTTATCTGAGTCCGGTCAGGAGGTGCCGTGATGCCCGGCAAGCTCGCGGAATTGTATTGCAGGCGGCCGGAGAAAACGCGGCGCGCGAACTTCAGGCCTGCGGCGGTTTTTGGCCCATAATGCGCCCCGCGGCGGCCACGCCCCACCACGAGGCTTCCTCGAACACGGAATAGCCCGATAGGTCCGAGTGCGCGAACAGTATCGGACCGTCCACGTCGCGCAGCGCGGCCAGTCCCGGATTGGACAGGTAGCCGCACAGCGGCGAGGCCATGGCATGGCCGCGCACCGTGATTTCCAGCTGGCGCGCATGGCGCCAGAATTCCTTGCCGTAGGCCGCGACCAGGTCGGATGCGGCCTCGGCCCGCAGTTCTTCCGGGTTGGCGCGGGTCAGCCATTCGCGCGCGGCCTGGGGCGTCTGTCCGCCGAGCGCGTGATACGCCGTGAAGACGCAGCGCGGCGTGCGGGCCACGCGCAGCAACTGGTGCGTGGAGACGACATAGCCCAGCGCCTTGCCTTGATAGACCACGTTGTCCCAGGACAGCGGTTCGCCCGGGGCTTCGGCCGGGTAGCCTTCCATGACGAAGTTCGACACCATCCAGGGCGCGTGCGGCGGCGCGTGCACCGCCGGATCGTAGCCATAGGCGCGGATGTCGGGCAGGATGCGCTGGGCCACGAACAACGGCATCGCGCACACGGCTCGGCGCGCCTGCACCGTGTAGGCGTCGGAGGACGAGGCCAGGCAGGTGACCAGCGCGCCGGCAGGCGTCTCCTGTACCCGGACCGCCGTGCCGGCGGCCAGCCAATCGGCATGGCCGAGCTTCTTGGTGATGGCGTCGCGCATGCGCTGCATCAGCGTCGACAGGCCGCCAGGCCAGGTCAGCACGGCGCCTTCGCCCGCATTTTCGGCATGGCCGTCGCGGCTGGCGAAGTAGTGCAGGCCGGCCCAGGCCGAGACCGCGTCGTATTGCGCGCCGTAGTCGTCGCGACAGCAGTAGTTCAGGTACCAGTGCAGCGCGGGCGAGGTGTAGCCTTCGCGGTCCAGCCATTGCTTGAACGTGATCGCGTCCAGCGCGCGCCAGGCCGGATCCCGCGACGACAGCGTGAGCGGGATGCTGAAGACCTTGCGGCCGTCGCTGCCGGTCTGCGTGTGCAGGCGATTGATCAGCGCGAGAAATTTGCGGTGCTGCGCCAGGTCCGCTTCCGGCAGCCCGTTCATGGGCAGCAAGTTTTCTTCCCAATGGCCGCCGCGCAGCAGACGCTCCTGGGGCGAGTGCACCAGCGCGGTCTCGTCGTAGTAGGGACGGAGGGTACTTGCGCCGCGCTCGATGATGCCGAAGTCGGCCAGCAGTTCGCGTATGTGCGTGGAGGCCATCGAGGGCAGGGGCAGGTAGTGCGCGCCCAAGGGGTAGTCCAGGCCCTCGCGCTGGCCGGCGGCCGCATTGCCGTCGAGTTCGGGACCCTGCAGCACCAGGAAATCCGTGTGCCCTTCGCGCGCCAGCTTCCAGGCGCAGGACAGGCCCGCCACGCCCGAACCCAGTATCACGACGTCGCGCTTGTGGTTGGCCGAGGGCTGCGGCCAGGCCGCCCCGTCGCGCAAGGCGTGGCCAGCCTGCATGCCCGGGTAATGGATTTCCGGCGTGGTCTCGACGATGCGCGAACGGTAGTACCCGGCGGTGCCGGCGACCGCGGCCGTGGCCGCGCCCAACAGGAAGCTGCGCCGCCGCATCAGCGGATGACCTTGCGCCAGTCCTCGTCGAAGTAGCGCACCAGCGATTGCTCGTTCAGACGGTTCGGAGGCATCGCCAGCGCGGGCATGTCGGCAGGGAAGTGGAACAGTTCGCGCGTCGTGACCGGGTCCAGGTAGCGCGTGGGCACGGTGATCGCGGCGGGCGGCTCGTAGTCGCGGCGCTTGCTGGCCAGAATGAAGCCCCAGTCGCCGAAGGACGGCACGTAGGTATGGTACGGCCAGGTGTTCAGGCCGGCTTCCTTCAAGGTGGCGTCCACGCTCCAGAACGAGCGCGGCGCGAAGTAGGGCGAGGTGGACTGCACCACCATGTAGCCGTTCTCGGCCAGGTGGCGCGCCATCAGGTGATAGACCGGCACCGAGTACAGCCGGCCCAGGCCGAAGTTGGACGGATCCGGAAAATCCACCACGATGTAGTCATAGACCTCGGCATGGGTTTCCAGCCAGCGGCCGGCGTCGTCGTTGATGACCGTGACCCGCGGATCCTTCAACGACCCCTGGTTCAGCTTGACCAGCGGCTCGGAGCGGGAAAACAGGCCAGTCATGGCCGGATCCAGATCCACCAGCGTCACGTGTTCGATATTCTTGTATTTGAGGATTTCGCGCACCGCCAGGCCATCGCCGCCGCCCAGCACCAGCACGTTGCGCGCCCAGGGCAGGGCTTGCAGGCCGGGATGCACCAGCGCTTCGTGGTAGCGGTGCTCGTCGCGCGACGAAAACTGCAGGTTGCCGTTGATGTACAGGCGCAGGTCGTCGTGCCAGCGCGTGACCACCAGGCGCTGATACTGCGTGGTTTCCGCGTGCACCACGTCGTCGCCGTACAGGCCTTTCTCGGCCCAGGCCGTCATGCTGCCGGAATAAATGAAGCCCAGGCCCAGGAACCCGATCACCACGCTGGCGCGGATGGCCTTTTCACTGGGGCGGGGGATCTCGGCGCGGAACAGCCAGGTGGTCCACAGCGCCACGCTGGCGTTCAGGATGCCGAACAGGAAGCTGGTGCGCAGCAATCCGAGCTTGGGCGCGAGCAACAGGGGAAACACCAGCGACACAGCCAGCGCGCCCAGGTAATCGAAGGTCAGCACGCGGCTGACGATTTCGCGGAATTCGGTCTTGCGCTGGTTGAACACCCGCATCACCAGCGGGATTTCCATGCCGACCATCAGGCCAATGAGGAACACGCCCACATACAGGGCCGCGCGAAAGGGGGCGGGCATCCATGAGAAGACCAGGAACAGCACCGCGGCGGAGACGCCGCCCAACAGCGCGACCAGCAGCTCCACATCGATGAAGCGATTCAAAACGTCTTCGTCTCTTACATATTTTGACAACCACGAGCCTATGCCCATGGCGAACAGATAACAGCCGATGACGGAAGAGAACTGCAGTATCGAATCCCCCAGCAAATAGCTGGCCAGCGCGCTGCTGATGAGCTCATAGCCCAAACCGCAGGAGGCGACGATCAATACCGAAAGGATGAGAATGCGGTCGCGCATGAGGTGTCCGACACGAAAAATGCGTTCGCAGTATATCGAACGCGCCGTATATACTGCGCGCAATTAGGAGGGTGGCAATGGGAGAAGCAATGCATCCGGTGGTGACCTATCTTATCTATATGGCGTCCGCGCTTGCCATGCTGGGTGTCTTCACCTTGGTCTACACGGCCGTCACGCGCTATAAGGAATTCGAGCTGATCCGCGAAGGCAATATCGCCGCCGCGCTGTCGTATGGCGGCGCGCTGGTGGGCTTCAGCTTCACCTTGTGCTCCAGCATCGCGATCCATGCCAGCTATGCCATGTTCCTGCTGTGGGGCCTGGTGGCCATGCTGGTGCAGCTGGTCGTGTACGTGGGCGTGTCCCAGACGGTGCGCGGCATGAACGAGGCCATCGAAGAAAACAACATCGCCATGGGCGGGCTGATCGGCTCGATTTCCATCGCCGCCGGCATCGTCAACGCCGCCAGCCTGACCTGACGCGGGCTCGCGCCGCACCTGATCTGACAGGAGAAAGACTCATGAGTCTCGGTTCATTCATCCGCAAGCAGTTCATCGACATCCTGCAATGGAACGAGGACCGCGACGGCGTGCTCGCCTGGCGTCATCCCATGCAGGATTTCGAAATCCAGTATGGCGCCAGCCTGACCGTGCGCGAATCGCAGATGGCGGTTTTCGTCAACGAAGGCAAGGTCGCCGACGTGTTCGGTCCCGGCATGTACAAGCTGACCACGCAGACGCTGCCGATCCTGACCTACCTGAAGAACTGGGACAAGCTGTTCGAGTCGCCCTTCAAGTCGGACGTGATCTTCTTCAGCACGCGCCTGCAGCTGGGCCGGCGCTGGGGCACGGCGCAGCCGGTGACCTTGCGCGACAGCGAATTCGGCATGGTGCGGCTGCGCGCCTTCGGCGTGTATTCCTATCAGATTTCCGATCCCGCCAAGTTCTACCGCGAGATCAGCGGCACGCGCGACGAGTACACCGTCGACGACCTGGAAGCGCAGCTGCGCAACATGGTGGTCGCGGCGATGACGACGGCGCTGGGCGGCTCCAAGGTGCCGTTCCTGGACATGGCCGGCAACCAGGGGCTGATGTCGCAAAGCATCGCTGAACAGCTGGCGCCGGTGTTCGACCGCTACGGCGTCAAGCTCGACAACTTCACGGTCGAGAACGTCTCGCTGCCGGAAGAACTGCAGAAGGCGCTGGACACGCGGATTTCCATGGGCATGGCCGGCGACCTGGGCAAGTTCACCCAGTACCAGACCGCCACGGCCATACCGATGGCCGCGCAGAACGAAGGCGGCATCGCCGGCATCGGCGCGGGCCTGGCGGCCGGCGCGGCGCTGGGCCAGACCATGGCGGCAGGATTGGCCGGCGCCCAGGGGCAGCCGCAGCAGGCCGCGCAGCAACCTGCCCAGCAGGCGCCCGCCGCCGCGGGCGCGGATCCGGCACAGCGGTTGCAGCAGCTCAAGGATCTGCTGGACAAAGGCCTGATCACGGCCGCGGACTACGATTCGGCCAAGGCCGAAGTGCTGAAGAAACTCACCAGCTAAGGCTCCATGCAGCAGGTTCTGTGTCCGCAGTGCGGCGCCCCAGTCAAGTTCACGTCCGCGGCATCGGTCATGGCGGTCTGCGGCGCCTGCCGCAGCACCTTGCTGAAGGACGCCGAGTCGGTCAAACGCATCGGCGAGGCCGCCGAGGTCCTGGAGGACTACTCGCCCTTGTGCCTGGGGGCGGCCGGCACTCATGAAGGCAAGCGCTTCGACCTGATCGGCCGCATCCAGCTGCGCTACGAAGACGGCTTCTGGAACGAGTGGTATCTGTGGTTCGAGGACGGCTCGGACGGCTGGCTGTCGGACGCCTCGGGCCAGTACGCCGTGACCCGGCGGCGCAAGGTCAAGTCCACGCAGGGCATGCCGGCGTTCGACGATATCGCGCCCGGCGACGAACTGAAGCTGGACGGCCAGCGCTTCACCGCCGCCGACGTGCGCGCCTGCCAGGCGGGCGGCACGCAAGGCGAGCTGCCCTTCGTGCCGGGCGACGGCTGGTTGGCCAAGGTGGCCGATTACCGCAGCCTGGACGCGTTCCTGACGCTGGACTTTTCCGACGGACCCGAGCCCGAGCTGTACATCGGCAAGGCGTTCGACCTGTCCGCCATGCAGGCGGCGTCGCTGCGGACCAACGAGCAGGTCGAGGAAACCGCCGGCCGTTTCCGCGGTCAGATCAAGGCGCTGGACTGCCCCAACTGCGGCGGGCCCATAAGCTTCGTGGCCGCCATGGCCACGCAAGTGGTCTGCCCCTCGTGCGCGGCCACCGTTGATTGCTCGGGACCCACGGCCGAAGTCATCGAAAAGGCCCGCAAGGTCAAAGCCATCAAGACCACGTTGCCGCTGGGCGCGGTGGCCAAGATCGACGGCGCGTCCTACACGCTCATCGGCCTGATGAAGTGCGCCGATCCGGACCCCGAGGAGCCGTCCGACTGGATCGAGTACCTGCTGTTCAATCCCGCGAAGGGATTCATCTGGCTGGTGGAAACCGAAGAGGGCTGGGAGCGGGTGCAGGTATGCGATACCTGGCCCAGCCACAACAACGCCAGCAGCGTGCGCTGGCGCTCCAAGCTCTATCAGAAGCTGTACGACTACACCTCGCGCGTGGAGCTGGCGTTGGGCGCGTTCAACTGGCGCGTCAAGGTCGGCGACAGCACCAAGATCACGGATTACAAGGCCGGCAACCTGAAGCTGACCCGCGAGCTGAGCGAATCCGAGCTGGGCTGGTCGGCCTCGGGGCCGGTGGCGCCGGCGCAGTTGGCGGAATGGTTTGGCGATCCTGAACTTGCCAAGCAGAAGGCCATGCCGCTCAGCGGCAAGCCCGGGGGCTATCGCAAGTTCGCCTGGACGGCCATGATCGTGCTGGCCTTCCTGAATATCGACACCATTTTCAGCGGGGGCATCATCCCGCTGCTGATCGGCGCGGCGTTTCTCTGGATCCCGGCGGCGCTGGCGGACAAACTGGCCGGCAAGGACGAATGACAGAATGGGCAAGCTTCTATACACCGTCTACGCCATCGTGGTGGTGATCTTCGCCACCGGGTTCAACACCCCGGGCGCGCGCATGTCCAGCGGCGGCGGCTCCAGCAGCAGCTGGGGCAGCAGCTCCTCGGGCGGCTCGGGCTGGTCCTCGGGCGGATCCCACAAGTGATCCCGCATGCCACACCCGGGCGCCACGTGCTGGCCGATTTCCGCGGCGTGCCGGCGGATCGCCTGACCGACGCGCAAGCGCTGGAACGCGACCTGATCGCCGCGGCGCAGGCGGCGGGCGCGCGCGTGCTGAGCGCGCACTTCCATCATTTCGGCGCAGGCGCGGGCGTGACCGGCGTGGTCCTGCTGAGCGAATCCCACATCAGCATCCATACCTGGCCCGAACACGCGTTCGCGGCGCTGGACATCTTCATGTGCGGCGCGGCCCGGCCCGAGCTGGCGCTGGAGCACCTGCGGGCGCGGCTGGCGCCCGAGGCGGTGCACGCGACCACGGTGGCGCGCGGCTGAAGCCGGCGGCCGCCACTCCTTGATTTTGCTCAACCCTCCCTTGGGCGGCCAAATTGACGGGCGTTATATACCTATATATATTTCGTTACCGACTTAGCGAATTCCCCTGGGAGAAGAACATGTTCCGCAACCGTCCGATCGTGGCGCTGTCCTTGGCGCTGGCCGCCGCATGGAGCGCCAACGCCACCGCCGGCGACCTGGTGGTTTCGGCCGCCGCCAGCCTGACCAACGCCTTCAAGGAAGTCGCGCAAGGCTACGAAAAAGAGCATGCCGGCACCAAGGTCATCCTGAACTTCGGCGCGTCCGACGTGCTGCTGCAGCAGATCGTCAAGGGCGCCCCGGCCGACGTGTTCGCCTCGGCGGACCAGAAGGCCATGGACAAGGCGGTCGAGGAGAAGGCCGTCAAGCCGGCCTCGCGCGTGGACTTCGCCGCCAACCAGGTGGTGCTGATCGTGCCGGCCGACAGCAAGGCCAACATCACCGCGCTCAAGGACCTGACCCGCGACGACGTCAAGCGCATCGCCTACGGCAACCCGGCATCGGTGCCGGTGGGCCGCTACACCCAGGGCGCGCTGGAAGCGGCCGGCCTCTGGAAGGAAGTGCAGGCCAAGAGCGTGCTGGCCCAGAACGTGCGCCAGAGCCTGGACTACGTGGCGCGCGGCGAGGTCGACGCGGGCTTCGTGTTCGCGACCGACGCGGCCATTATGGCGGACAAGGTCAAGGTCGCGGTGCGCGTGCCTTCGCAGACGCCGGTGACCTATCCCATCGCCGTCACCACGCGTGAAACCGCCGCCAAGGAAGCCGAAAGCTTTGTTGCCTATGTGCTGTCTCCCGCAGGCCAGGCGATACTGTCGCGCTACGGCTTCCAGAAGCCCTGATACCTGTTGAATCGTAGGCATTGATGAGTGATCCGGTTTGGGTGCCGCTGCTGCTTTCCCTGAAAGTGGCGGGCTGGGCAACGCTGTTGGCGACCGTGGCGGGCACGGCCGCGGCTTATGGCCTGTCGCGCTGGCGCTGGCCGGGGCGCGACCTGCTGGACGCGCTGCTGACCTTGCCGCTGGTGTTGCCGCCCACGGTGCTGGGCTACTACCTGCTGGTGCTGCTGGGGCGCCGCGGCGTCATCGGCGAGACGCTGGCGGGCTGGGGCATCGAACTGGTCTTCACCTGGCAGGGCGCGGTGATCGCCGCTTCCGTGGTGGCCTTTCCGCTGGTGTTCAAGTCCGCCCGCGCCGCCTTCGAGAACGTCGACAGCCAGCTGGAAAGCGCGGCGCGCGTGCTGGGCGTGTGCGAGGCGGGGATCTTCTTCCGCGTCACCTTGCCGCTGGCCGCGCGCGGCATCGCCGCCGGCGTGCTGCTGGCCTTCGCGCGGGCGCTGGGCGAATTCGGCGCCACGCTGATGATTGCCGGCAACCTGCCGGGACGCACGCAGACCCTGTCGGTCGCCATCTACGAGGCCGTACAGGCGGGCGACGACGCCACGGCCAATATGCTGGTGCTGGTCACCTCGGTGACTTGCGTGGTGGTCCTGCTGCTGGCCGGCAAGCTGGTGCCCGTCAGCAGCGGCCGGCGCAATGGGAGCGCGCTATGAGCGTCAGCATCCAGGTGCGCAAGCAGATGGTGTCCGGCGAGCGGCGCTTCGCGCTGGACGTCGCATTCGATTCGTCCGCCAAGCGCATCGCGCTGTTCGGTCCCTCGGGCGCGGGCAAAAGCCTGACCCTGCGCGCGGTGGCGGGCCTGCTGCGCCCCGACTCGGGCCGCATCGAGATCAACGGCCGCGTGCTGTTCGACACCGACGCTGGCATCAACCTGCCCGCGCAATCGCGCCGCGTCGCCTATCTGTTCCAGGACTATGCCCTGTTTCCCCACCTGACCGTGGCGCAGAACATCGCTTTCGGGCTGCGCCGCGGCTGGCGCAACCCGCCCCGGCGCGAGGTCGGACCCGAGGCGCAGCGCTGGGTGGACGCGTTCGAGCTGGGTTCCATCGTGGGCAGCTATCCCAGCGAGATCTCCGGCGGCCAGAAGCAGCGGGTGGCGCTGGCGCGAGCCCTCATGCTGCGGCCCGACATCCTGCTGCTGGACGAGCCTTTTTCAGCGCTGGATTCGCAGCTGCGCGGCAAGATGCGGCTGGAACTCAACGCCTTGCAACGCCAGCTGGACGTGCCGATGCTGCTGATCACGCACGACCCGGCGGATGTGGACGCGCTGGCCGACGAAGTGTTCGAAGTGCGCGAGGGCAGGGTGCGGCGCCACGACGAGGACGTGGGCGTCTGAGCGGCTCAGTCCAGCACGCCCAGGATCACGCTGGAAGCCTTGAAGATCGCGACCGCGTCGGCGCCTACGTCCAGGCCCAGGTCCTGCGCGCTTTCATTGGTGACGATGGCTGCCAGCGTCACGCCGCCGTCCAGTCCGATCAGGATCTCGCTGTTGACGGCGCCCGGGCGCAGCGCCGTGATCTTGCCCGGCAGTTGATTGCGCGCCGACAGGCGCAGGCCGGGGCCGGGCGCGCCCACGATGACGGACGACGCCTTGACCAGCGCGATCGCTTCCTTGCCCGCGGCCAGTCCCAATTCCTGTGTGCTTTCGCGGGTGATGGTGGCCGTGATGGTCAGGCCGCCCGCGATGCGCAGCACGATTTCGTCGTTGACGGCGCCGGCGCGGATCTGGATGACGGTGCCTAGCAGTTTGTTGCGCGCGCTGGTCTTGAGCATGAATCGCCTCATGAGGTCGATGTCGCCGGCGGCGTTCACGCCGGCGCGGGTCAGGTTTTCCATGAACTTGCGGTGTTCGGCTTCCAGGGCGCGGAAGGTGCCGATCAGGCCGCGCGCGCGGTCCGTCAGGCGCGTGCCGCCGCCGCCCTTGCCGCCGGCGGCCCTGATCACCAAAGGCTCGCCCGCCAGGTTGTTCATGGCGTCGATGGCGTCCCATGCGCCCTTGTAGCTCATGCCCACGGCGCGCGCGGCGGCCGTGATCGAGCCGGTGGCGTCGATCTGCGCCAGCAGGTCTATGCGGTTTTTTCCGCCCCAGGTCTGGGCGCCGGAGCGAAACCAAATCGAGCCGTCGAGTTCCAACATCGTTATCGTGCCGTGGTCAGGGTATGGGACAGCTGAAAGTGTAATGGACGGCCGCAGCCCTGGCGGAGCGAGACGAACGCGATGAGAATGAGATTCTGTTGAAATTTTGCAGGCTTGGCGGCACTATGTTCAGGCATCGGGCTCACGGAGAAAACGACATGAAAGCGTTCAAATTGCTGGCTGCGGGTTCCATGACGGCGTTGTTGGCGGCTTGCGCCACAGGCCCTGACGTCAAGAGCGATTACGATCATCAGGCGAATTTCGCGCAGTACCGAACCTTCGGGTACATGACGCCGCTGGGCACCGACAAGGCCGGCTACAGCACCCTGCTGACCGAGCGTCTGAAAAACGCCACGCGCGGCCAGATGGAAATGCGCGGCTACACCTATAGCGCCGCCAACCCCGACCTGCTGCTCAACTTCAGCGCCAAGCTGCAGCAGAAGGTGCAGGTCACTCCGGCCCCGCCGCCCATGGGGCCGTACTACGGCTATCGCACCGGCTTCTACGGCGGTTGGCCCGGCTACGGCTGGGGCGATGACGTCTACCAATATACTGAAGGCACCTTGAACATCGACCTCGTCGACGCGCGTCGCAGGCAGTTGGTGTGGGAAGGCGTGGCGGTGGGCGAGGTCCAGCCCGATGCCAGCGCGTCGCCCGAGAACACGGACAAGGTGGTTGCGCAGATTTTCTCCAAGTATCCGTTCCGCGCGGGCGTGGCTGCGCCGCAGTTGCCGGACAAAAGCAAGTAGGGCGGTCCGCCGGCCCTGCCTAGAGGAAGCCGTATGAGTACTCGCCGCAAGGCTCCGAAGCAAGACACCGGCGATACGCCGCCCTATGAAGTCGTGGCCCTGGTGCTGCAAGGCGGCGGGGCGCTGGGGGCCTACCAGGCCGGGGTGTACCAGGGGCTGCACGAAGCGGGTATACGGCCCAACTGGATTTCCGGCATTTCCATCGGGTCGATCAACGCGGCGATCATCGCGGGCTCTCCCGAGGACGAGCGTGTGGAGCGTCTGCGCGGTTTCTGGGAAACCATCTGTCGGCCGGCTGGCTTCGCCTCGGTTCCCTGGGGCGAGACGCTCGGCCCCATGTTCGAAGGCTTGCCGTTCGGCTTCGGTTCGCCCGTCATGAACGGGCATGTGTCCGCCTTTCAGGCCTTGTTCTCGGGCCAGCCGGGCTTCTTCAAGCCGCGTTTTCCGCCGCCTTACCTGGTGCACGGCAGGGGCGCGGCGTCCACCAGTTTCTATGACACCACGCCGCTGGCCGCGACCTTGCGGGAGTTCGTGGATTTCGACCTGCTTAACAGCGGGTCCGTGCGCGCCAGTTTCGGCGTGGTCAACGTGCGGACCGGCAACTTCGCCTATTTCGACAGCCTGAAGGACACGCTGCGGCCCGAGCACATCATGGCCTCGGGCGCCTTGCCGCCGGGCTTCCCTTCTGTCGAGATCGACGGTGAACACTATTGGGACGGCGGCGTCGTGTCCAACACGCCGTTGGCCCAGGTGCTGACGACGGACAGCATGCGGGACACGCTGGCGTTCCAGGTCGACCTGTGGCCCGCGCGCGGCGGCCTGCCGACCAACCTGGAGGAAGTGGCCGAACGCCAGAAGGACATCCAGTACTCCAGCCGCACCCGCCTGGTCACGGACCAGTTGAGGCGCGTGCTCAAGCTGCGCCATGGCTTGCAGCGTCTGCTGGCGAAGCTGCCGGCCGCCGAGCGCAACGCGGCGGAGTTCGCCGACATCCGCAAGCTGTCCCATACGCCGGCCACCAACATCATCAACCTCATCTACGAGTCCAAGCACCGGGAGCGTTACTCCAAGGACTACGAGTTCGGCACCGAGGCCATGCGCGAGCACTGGGAATCGGGCTTGGCGGACATCCGCGCCACGCTCGCCAAGCCTGGCATCCTGGCCCGTCCGACCGAGGACAGTTGTTTCGTCACTCACGATATCCATCGCAACGGCACGCGCACCTGAACTGCCGGGCAGGGGGCGTGGCATCTGGACGGATTTCGGGCAGATTTCTCAGCGGATTGGTCTGATAGATATCTTGCAGCCACAACGCCCGCGGGTTCCAGCGGTAGTCTTTCGGGGCAAATTGCAACCTTGTTCCGGGAACCGGCCGCCACCCCGTGCGGCGCGGGCCGTCCTGGTGGAGATCCGTCGTGAATGCCCCCGCTCGCCTTGCACAGGTCGCGCCCGCCCGCGCGGCCGATACTCCCTACGCCACGGATGGTTGGTGGTCGCTGGCCTACCAGGGCTGGACACTGCTTACGCCCCATGGCGCCCGCATCGGCCTGACGGCCCTGGAACGCACCTGCCTGCTTTGCCTGGCGGGCAATCCCGCCAGGGAGTTGCGGCGCGATGCGTTCATGGCCCTGCGTAAACGCACCACCATGCGCACGCTGAATGTGGCGATCTGCCGCTTGCGCGGCAAGGTCCTGCTGGCCGGCGCCCGGCTGCCGCTGCATACGGTGCACGGCATGGGCTATGTGTTCCTGGGCAAGCTGCGAGAGCTTTCCGAGAGCTGATCTGTTGTATGGAATCCCCGTGGGTGTGGCATTTGAAGCATTAAAAATCAGTGATTTCCCCAACAACTGAGTTACATTATTGGGCTGATTACGCGCCGTGATGACGCATGCTTTTTGTTGTGACCGCGGTGTAAGTCGCGGTTAAATGCTGCGATTACGGTTTATTACGCTACGCGGGGGTTTCAATGCGGTTTTCGCCTAAACGTGTTTCCGGCCTGGCTTTTTCCGGTGGGCTCCTCGCACTGATATTGGCTGGGTGCGGCGAAAAGCCGCAAATGAATCCTGGCATGCCCCAGGTCAGCGTCATCACGATCCAGCCGCAGCGCGCGCCCATCGTGTCTGAGCTGCCTGGCCGCGTCGATGCCGTCCGGGATGCGCAGATCCGTGCCCGGGTGACCGGCATCGTCCAGAAGATCGCCTTCGAACAAGGCGGGGACGTCAAGGAAAACCAGCTGCTCTTCAAGATCGATCCGGCGCCCTACAAGGCGGCCTACGATCAGGCGACGGCGCAGCTCAAGCAGGCGCAGGCCAACCTGTTCAGCGCCAAGCTGCTGGCCGACCGCTACGCGCCGCTGGTCAAGGCCAACGCCGTCAGCAAGCAGGAATACGACAACGCCGTGGCTTCGTATCGCCAGGCAGACGCCGCTGTCGCCGCCGCCAAGGCGGCGCAGGACAACGCCGCGATCAACCTCGGCTACACCGACGTGACCTCGCCGATCACCGGCCGCATCGGCAAGCCGCTGGTCACCGAAGGCGCGCTGGTCGAGACCACCTCGGCCACGCAGATGGCCACGGTGCAGCAGCTGGATCCGATCTACGTCGACTTCACCCAGTCCACAGCGCAGCTCGCGTCCCTGCGCCGCGCCTTTGCCAGCGGCCAGCTGCAGCAGGTCGGCAAGGATACGGCGCGCGCCACCATCGTGCTGGAAGACGGCTCTGAATACGGCCAGCCGGGCAAGCTGCTGTTCACCGGCATCACCGTGGATCCGACCACGGGCCAGGTGAACCTGCGCGCCGAAGTCCCCAACCCCGACGGCATCCTGTTGCCCGGCATGTACGTGCGCGTGCGCCTGGAGCAGGGCGTGGATGACAAGGCCCTGATGGTGCCGCAGCAGGCGCTGCAGCGTACCGCGGACGGCCTGCAGAGCCTGTTGCTGGTCAAGGACAACAAGATCGAGCAGATCCCGGTCACCACCGGCGGCGCCCTCAACAGCAACTGGATCGTCACCAGCGGCCTGAAGGCTGGCGACGTGGTCGTGGTGGAAGGATTCCAGAAGGTTCGCCCGGGCGCTCCGGTGCAGGCCAGCGAATGGAAGAACGGCACGCCCGCCCCGGGCGGCCAGGCTCCCGCGCAACCAGGCGCCAAGCCCGCGGAATCCGCCCCGCAGCCTGGCGCAAAACCGGCCGAGCCTGCGCAGCAGGACAAGGCCGCAGGCCAGAAATCTTAAGCGGCACGCGGCGCAGGCGCCGCGTTCCTCTTTGGTGAGCATCGCTTTCAGAGTCAGCCCACATGCCGCAATTTTTTATTGATAGACCGATTTTCGCTTGGGTAGTCGCCCTGTTCATCCTGCTGGCCGGGGTGCTGGCGATCCCGAACATGCCGATTTCGCAGTACCCGGACGTGGCGCCGCCCGCGATCACGATCACGGCTACCTATCCCGGCGCTTCGGCCAACGAAGTGGCCGAGCAGGTCACCAGTATCATCGAAGACCAGCTCAACGGCGCCAAGGGCCTGATCTACTACGAGTCGGTCAGCGATTCCTACGGCACTTCGACCATCACCGCGTCCTTCGCTCCGGGCACCAATCCGGACCTTGCGCAGGTGGACGTGCAGAACCGCGTGTCCAACGTGGTCGCGCAACTGCCCACCGCCGTGCAGCAGCAGGGCCTGCAGTATGAGCAGACCAGTACCGGCTTCCTGATGGTGGCGGCGGTGTCCTCCACCGACGGTTCCCTGGACCAGACGGCGCTGGCCGACTACATCACCCGCAACATCAAGAACCCGGTTTCCCGCGTGCCCGGCGTGGGCCAGTTCCAGCTGTTCGCGGCGCCGCGCGCCATGCGCGTGTGGGTCGATCCCGCCAAGCTGGTCGGCTTCAACCTGAGCATGTCGCAGGTCAACCAGGCCATCGCCCAGCAGAACGTGGTGATTTCCGGCGGCAGCATCGGCGCGCCGCCCAACCCGGATTCGCAGCGCATCACCGCCACGGTCACGGCCAACGGCCAGCTGAGTACGGTGGAGGGCTTCGGCAAGATCGTCCTGCGCGCCAATACCGACGGCTCCCAGGTGCTGCTGCGCGACGTCGCCCGCATCGAAGTCGGCGCGGACAACTACCAGTTCGGCGCCCGCCTGAACGGCAAGCCGACGGCCGCATTCGCCATCGTGCTGTCGCCCAACGCCAACGCGCTGGCCACCGCCCAGGGCGTGCGCCAGCAGATGCAGGAACTGTCCAAGTACTTCCCGGGCAACATCACCTATTCCATTCCGTACGACACCGCGCCCTACGTGAAGGTGTCCATCGAGCAGGTGGTCCACACCCTGGCGGAAGCCATGGTGCTGGTGTTCCTGGTGATGTACCTGTTCCTGCAGAACGTCCGCTATACCCTGATACCGGCCCTGGTGGTGCCGGTGGCCATGCTGGGGGCGTTCGCGGTGATGCTGGCGCTGGGCTTCTCCATCAACGTGCTGACCATGTTCGCCATGGTGCTGGCCATCGGGATTCTGGTGGACGATGCCATCGTGGTGGTGGAGAACGTCGAGCGGATCATGTCCACAGAGGGCTTGCCACCGAAAGAAGCCACCAAGAAAGCCATGCCGCAGATCAGCGGCGCCATCATCGGCATTACGCTGGTGCTGGTGACGGTGTTCCTGCCGCTGGCCTTCATGAGCGGTTCGGTGGGCGTGATCTATCGCCAGTTCTCGATCGCGATGGCCGTGTCGATCTTCTTCTCGGCGCTGCTGGCCCTGACCTTCACGCCGGCGCTGTGCGCCACCATCCTCAAGCCGGTGCCCAAGGGCCACCACGAGGACAAGAAGGGCTTCTTCGGCTGGTTCAACCGCAAGTTCGACGCCACCACCCACAACTACCAGAACTGGGTGTCGCGCATCCTGCACAAGGGCGGCCGCATGATGCTGGCGTTCCTGCTGCTGGTCGTGCTGCTGGGCTGGCTGTACCTGCGCCTGCCTTCGTCCTTCCTGCCCGAGGAAGACCAGGGCTACGTGGTCAGCAACATCGAGCTGCCCACCGGCGCCACGGCCAACCGCACGGTCGAGGTCATCGAGCAGGTCGAGAAGTACTTCTCGGAAGTGCCCGCGGTCGAGAACATCATCGCGGTGCAGGGCTACAGCTTCAACGGCAACGGCCTGAACGCCGCTATCGCCTTCGTCACGCTGAAAGACTTCAGCGAGCGCAAGTCGCGCCAGGACTCGGCGGGCGCCATTGCCTTCCATGCCTTCGAAAAGCAGTTGATGGGCATCCATGACGCGCAGGTGTTCACCTTGGTGCCGCCCGCCATTTCGTCCCTGGGCAACGCCACCGGCTTCGACTTCCGCCTGCAGGATCGCGGCGCGGCGGGTTCGGCCGCCCTGGCCTCGGCCACCGGCGAACTCATGGGCCTGGTCATGAAGAGCCCCGTGCTGTCGCAGGTGCGCATCACCGGCCTCGGACCGGGCGCGCAGCTCAGCCTGACCATCGACCGCGACAAGGCGGCCGCGCTGGGCGTGGACTTCAACGAGGCCGCCTCGCTGATTTCCACCGCGGTCGGCTCCGCCTACCTGAGCAAGTTCCCCAACCTGGGCCGGATGCAGAACATCTGGGTGCAGGCCGACGCGCCGTACCGCATGCAGCTCAATGACGTGCTGCAGCTGAATGCGCGCAACAGCCAGGGTGGCATGGTGCCGCTGTCCACCTTCGTCAGGGCCGAATGGAAGCAGGGCCCGGTGCAGGTGGTGCGCTACAACAGTTACGAGTCCATGCGCATCAGCGGCAACGCCGCCCCTGGCTACACCACGGGCGAGGCGATGGCCGAGATGGAACGCCTGGTGGGCCAGTTGCCACAGGGCTTCGGCTACGAGTGGAACGGCCTTTCCTACCAGGAACGCCAGGCTGGCAACCAGGCTCCGATCCTGATGGGCCTGTCGCTGCTGGTGGTGTTCCTGGTGCTGGCCGCCCTGTATGAAAGCTGGGCCATCCCGATTTCGGTGATGCTGGTGGTGCCGCTGGGCATGCTGGGCGCGGTGGCGCTGATCAGCGCGCTGGGCATGTCCAACGACGTGTACTTCCAGGTGGGCATGGTGACCGTGATCGGCTTGGCGGCCAAGAACGCCATTCTTATCGTGGAATTCGCCAAGGACCAGTACGCCCGCGGCATGGGGCTGTACGAGTCCGCGGTGGAAGCCGCGAGGCTGCGGTTCCGTCCCATCCTGATGACCTCGCTGGCCTTCATCCTGGGCGTGGTGCCCCTGGCCATGGCGACCGGCGCTGGCGCCGCCAGCCAGCGCGCCGTGGGTCTGGGCGTGCTGGGCGGCATGTTGGCCGCCACGCCGTTCGCGGTGATTTTCGTGCCGACGTTCTTCGTGGTGGTGCTGGGCCTGTTCAAGACCCGTCCGCGCCTGCTGGGCGCCGAACTGCGCGCCTTCGAAGAAGAGCAGGCGGCCAAGAAGGCTGCCGCCGGGCAGGCTGCGCCGGACGCGCCCGCGCAACATCCCGCACAACCCAACGGTGGCCAGGAGGGCAAGGAATGAAAGCCCTGAAGTTCAAACAGACCGCCTTGTCCGCTTTCGTGGCGGTGGCGTTGGCCGGCTGCTCGCTGGCGCCTGATTACAAGCGCCCCGATGCGCCGGTTTCCGGCACGTGGCCCGACCAGCCCAAGGTGCAATACGGCGGCTACGCCAAGCCCACCTCGCTGGGCACCCAGCCGTCCACCGCTGTCATGCCGCAGGATGGCACGCCCGCGGCCAATCTGGGCTGGCGCGAGTTCTTCCGCGATCCGCGCCTGCAAAGCCTGATCGAGCTGGCGCTGGTCAACAACCGCGACCTGCGCGTGGCGGTGCAGCGGGTGGAAGAGGCCCGCGCCCAGTACGGCGTCCAGCGCGGCGCGCAATGGCCTAGCATCGGCGCCGGCATCCAGGGCCAGCGCCAGCATTTGCCGCAGAACATGCGGGCGCAAGGTGCTGGCTCCATCAGCAGTTCCTACCAGGCGGGCATCGGCCTGACCACCTTCGAGATCGACCTGTTCGGCCGTCTGCGCAATCTGTCCGAAGCGGCGTACCAGCAGTACCTGTCGACGGAGCAGGCGCAGAAGAGCGTGCACATCACGCTGGTGGGTTCGGTTGCGCAGTCGTATTTCAACCTGCGCGCGGCCGAGGTCCAGCTGGACCTGACCAAGCGCACGCTGGCCTCGCGCCAGGAATCCTACGACCTGGTCAAGCGCCGTTTCGACGGTGGCGTGGCTTCGGAGCTGGATCTGAACCAGGCCAAGACGCTGCTGGATACGGCCTCGTCCGACCTGGCGCAACTGGCCCGCGCCCAGGCCCAGGCCATGAACGCCCTGGTGCTGCTGGTCGGCGCGCCCTTGCCGCCGGACCTGCCGGCGCCGGCCGTGTTCGGCCGCGACCAGCTGCTGGCGACGGTGCCCGCAGGCCTGCCGTCCGATCTGCTGGAGCGCCGTCCGGACATCATGGCCGCGGAGAACCAGCTGCTGTCCGCCAACGCCAATATCGGCGCGGCGCGCGCGGCGTTCTTCCCGACCATCTCGCTGACCGGCCTGCTGGGCGTGGCCAGCCCCTCGTTGGGCGACCTGTTCAAGGGCGGCCAGGGCTATTGGAGCTTCTCGCCGTCAATCACCACGCCGCTGTTCGCCGGCGGCAGTATCCGCGAAGGGCTGAACCTGGCCAAGGCGCGCGACAATATCGCCGTGGCGCAGTACGAACAGTCCATCCAGCAGGCGTTCCGCGAAGTGTCGGACGCGCTGGCGGGCGAAGCCACCTACGGGGCGCAACTGGATGCCCAGCGCGCCTTGCAGGATGCGTCCGGCCGCACGCTGGAATTGTCGAATCTGCGCTATACCAATGGTATCGACAGCTACCTGCAGGTGCAGACCGCGCAGGTGGACTTTTTCAATGCCCAGCTCGCGCTGGTCCAGACTGGACTGGCTGCGCTGATCAACCGCGTGGAGCTCTACAAGGCCCTGGGCGGCGGCTGGGAAGAAACAACGAAAGTGCAATGATAGAACTTGGTGTAAACATCGATCACGTTGCCACGCTGCGGCAACAACGCCACACGACCTATCCGGACCCGGTGCTCGCCGCGTTGCGCGCGGAGGACGCCGGCGCCGACCTGATCACGCTGCATCTGCGCGAAGACCGGCGCCATATCCAGGACAAGGACGTCTATGCCATGCGTCCGCAACTGCGCACGCGCATGAACCTGGAATGCGCGGTGACGGCGGAAATGCTGGAGATCGCCTGCGCGGTCAAGCCGAATGACGTCTGCCTGGTGCCTGAAAAGCGCACCGAACTCACGACCGAAGGCGGCCTGGAAGTCGCTGGCGCCATGGGCCCCGTATCGGATGCGGTGGGCCTGCTGGCCGAGGCTGGCATCCGCGTGTCGCTTTTCATCGATCCGGATCCGGTGCAGATCGCGGCCGCGGCCAAGGCCGGCGCGCCGGTGATCGAATTGCATACCGGCGCCTACGCCGAAGCAGAAGGCGAGGCCGCCGAGGCCGAACTGCAGCGCCTGCGCCTGGCCGTGACCGAAGGGCTGCACCACGGCTTGCGCGTGAACGCAGGCCATGGCCTGCACTACGGCAACGTCAAGCCGGTGGCCGCGCTGGAAGGCATTTCCGAACTCAACATCGGCCACGCCATCGTGGCGCAGGCGGTGTTTGACGGCTGGGAAAAGGCGGTGCGCGACATGAAGGCGCTGATGGTGCAGGCCCGCCTGCAAGCGCTGCGCGGGCTGTGACCGCGGACCCGATGCGTCCTGCCTGCCGCCGGACGCGCGCTCACAACCATGTCTGACGCTTCCCGCCCCGCCGCGCCCGCGGGCGCCATTGCCGGCATCGGCATGGACCTGCTGCGCATCGACCGCATCGAGCGCGCGCTGGCGCGCCACGGCGACCGTTTCGCGGAAAAGATCCTGGGCGTCGAAGAATTGCAGAAGTTCCACGCGCGCCGCGCCCGCGACCCGGTGCGCGGCCTGCGTTTCCTGGCCACGCGGTTTGCGGCCAAGGAGGCGTTTTCCAAGGCCATCGGCCTGGGCATGCGCATGCCCATGACGTGGCGGCGCGTGCAGACGCTGAATGCGCCCGGCGGGCGTCCCGTGCTGGTGATCGCGCCCGAACTGCTGTCATGGTATGAGCAGCGTTTCGGCGCGGCCCACGTTTCCATTACCGACGAATCCGACATGGCCGCCGCTTACGTGGTGGTCGAACGCAAGCCCTGACCCGCGGACCCGTGTCCGCCGCCGGCTTGCCAGACTTAGACAGAAGGACAGCCTGACATGGCCAAGAAGAAATCCAGGGCGGTCCTGCCGCCCGGCCCCGTGATGGTCGATGTGGCGGGATACTCGCTGACGAAAGCGGAGAAGAAGCGTCTGCGCCACCCGCTGGTGGGCGGCGTGATTCTGTTTGCGCGCAACTTCGAAAGCCGCAAGCAACTGACCGAACTGACGCGCCAGATCCACAAGGCCCGCAAGGAACCCCTGCTGATCCTGGTGGACCATGAGGGCGGCCGCGTGCAGCGTTTCCGCGAAGACGGCTTCACGGCGCTGCCCGCCATGCGCGACCTGGGCGTGCTGTGGGACCGCGATCCGCTGCAGGCCATGCGCCTCGCGACCGAAGCCGGCTACGTGCTGGCCGCCGAGTTGCGCGCCTGCGGCGTGGACATGAGCTTCACCCCGGTGCTGGACCTGGACTATGGCGTCAGCAAGGTGATCGGCACCCGCGCCTTCCACCAGGACCCGCGCGTGGTCACGATGCTGTCGCGCGCGCTGATCCAGGGCCTGCAGCTGGCGGGCATGTCGGCTTGCGGCAAGCATTTTCCCGGCCATGGTTTCGTGGAAGCGGATTCGCACCACGAGATCCCGGTGGACCCGCGTCCCTTGGACAAGATCCTGAAGGACGACGCCGCGCCGTACGCGTGGCTGGGCGACGCGGTGCTGCCGTCGGTGATGCCCGCGCACGTGATCTATCCCAAGGTCGACAAGCACCCGGCCGGCTTCTCCAAGCGCTGGGTGCAGGATATCCTGCGCACCCGCCTGGGCTACGATGGAGTGGTGTTCTCGGACGACCTGACCATGGAAGGCGCCTCGGTCGCGGGCGACATCCTCGACCGTGCCAACGCGGCTCTGGGCGCCGGCTGCGACATGGTGCTGGTGTGCAACCGGCCGGACCTGGCGGACGAATTGCTCGAACGCCTGAAGTTCGAGCACGCGCCCGAGTCCGTCGAGCGCATCCGCCGCCTGATGCCGCGCTTTGACGCGCCGGACTGGGATACCTTGCAGGCCGAAAGCCGTTATCAGAATGCCCGACGACTTCAATCTCAAATCGTTCCTGGCTGACCTGCCGCATCTGCCGGGCGTTTACCGGCATCTGGATGCGGCCGGCGAGGTCATGTATGTCGGCAAGGCGCGCGATCTGAAAAAGCGCGTCTCGTCGTATTTCCAGAAGAACCTGGCCAGTCCCCGCATCGCCCAGATGGTGGCGAAGGTGGCGCGGCTGGAGGTGACGGTGACGCGCTCCGAAGCGGAAGCGCTGATCCTCGAAAACAACCTCATCAAGACGCTGAAGCCGCGCTACAACATCCTGTTCCGCGACGACAAGTCTTATCCCTACCTGCTGATCACCGGCCATGACTGGCCGCGCATCGCCTATTACCGCGGCGCCACCAACAAGCGCGGGCAGTACTTCGGGCCGTTCCCCAACGCCTGGGCCGTGCGCGAGACCATCCAGATCCTGCAGAAGGTATTCCGCCTGCGGACCTGTGAGGACTCGGTTTTCGCCAACCGTTCGCGGCCCTGTCTGCTGCATCAGATCGGGCGCTGTTCGGCGCCCTGCGTCGGCGCGATCGAGGCCGCCGACTACGAGCGCGACGTGCAGCGCGCCGTGCGCTTCCTCAACGGGGAAGCCAAGGACGTGATGGGTGAAATCGAAAGCCGGATGCAGCAGGCCGCCGGCGAACTGCGCTTCGAGGAAGCGGCGGCGCTGCGCGATCAGATGGGGTCGCTGGCGCGCGTGCTGCACCAGCAGACCATGGAGAACGTCAGCGGCGAGGACACCGACATCATCGCGGTGGCGATCGCGGGCGGCAAGGTCTGCGTCAATCTGGCCATGGTGCGGGGCGGCCGCCATCTGGGCGACAAGCCGTTCTTTCCCACGCACGCCGAAGGCGAAGCCGCGCCGCAGGTGCTGGAGGCTTTCGTCGCCCAGCACTACACCGACAATGCCATGCCGCCGGTGCTGGTCTGTTCGCACGCCTTGCCGGATCCCGACCTGATCGGCCTGCTGGTCGAGCAGGCTGGCGGCCGGCCTTCGCGCGTGTTGACACGCCCGCAAGGCGCGCGCCGCGCCTGGCTGGAGCAGGCGGGCAAAAACGCCGAGATGGCCCTGGCTCGCGCCTTGACCGAATCCGGCGCCCGCGCCGCCCGCACCTTGGCGCTGGCCGAAGCGCTGGACCTGGACACGGACGAAGCGGCGCTCGACGCGTTGCGCATCGAATGCTTCGACATCAGCCACACGGCCGGCGAAGCAACCCAGGCGTCCTGCGTGGTGTTCGAACACCACGACATGCAGCCGTCGCTTTACCGCCGCTACAACATCGCCGGCATCACGCCGGGCGACGATTACGCCGCGATGCGCCAGGTGCTGAGCCGCCGCTTCGCCAAGGTGGCGGACGGCGAGGCGCCCATGCCAGGCCTGGTGCTGATCGACGGCGGCAAGGGCCAGGTGGAAGTCGCCCGCCAGGTGTTCGTGGAACTGGGCCTGGATATCCAGACATTGGTAGGCGTAGCCAAGGGAGAAGGGCGCAAGGTCGGCCTGGAAACCCTGGTGTTTGCCGATGCCCGCCCGCCGGTGGCGCTGGGCGGCGAATCCGCCGCGCTGATGCTGATCGCGCAGGTGCGCGACGAAGCCCACCGCTTCGCCATCACCGGCATGCGCGCCCGCCGCGCCAAGGCCCGCAACGTCTCTCGCCTGGAAGAAATAGAAGGCATCGGCGCCCGCCGCCGCCAGCGCCTGCTGGCCCGCTTCGGCGGCTTCTCCGGCGTGGCCTCGGCCAGCATCGAAGACCTGGCCTCGGTCGACGGCATCTCCCAAGACCTGGCGATCCGCATCTATGAAGCGCTGCGGTAATGCCGCCGCACATCACCGCCAGCTGTAAAAATGCCGGTGTGCAAAAACGCCGGCTGCAAAAAGGCCCCCAGTCCCAACCACCTGTTTCCTCAA
>NZ_JAOCAT010000050.1:0-36885 GCF_029839485.1 Achromobacter sp. GD03932 | reverse complement strand
ACCTCCAATGAAAAAGCCCTCGCAGGATGCTCCTGCGAGGGGCAATGCGGACGCCGTGCAGCCTACTGTTGCGTGTACTGCTGGCGGTCGATGCCGTGGCGCTGCAGCTTGTCGTAGAAGGTCTTGCGCGGAATGCCCAGCGACTCCAGGGTGGCCTTGATGTCGCCCTGGTGCGCCTGGAGTGCCTCGCGGATGAGCTGCGCTTCGAAGCGCTCCATCCGGTCCGGCAGGCTCGCCGCGGCGTCCTGGGCCATGGCGGTTGGCTGGGCAGAGGTATTCAGCACGCCAAGAACGACGCGTTCGGCGAAATGCGCGAGTTCACGCACGTTGCCGGGCCAATCGTGCGTCATGACATGTTGCTTGATGGACGCCGGCATTTCCGGGATGTCGCGCTGGAAGCGGCGCGATGCGTGGCCGAGGTAGTGGGCAAACAGCAGCGGAATGTCCTCGCGGCGCTCGCGCAGCGGCGGAATCCGGATGGTGACGACATTGAGGCGGTAGAACAGGTCCTCGCGAAACTTGGCGCGTATGGCCGGACTGCCCAGGTCCTCCTTGGTGGCGGCGACCACGCGCAGGTCCAGATTGCGCACTTCGTTGCTGCCCAGGGGAGTGATCTGGCGGGATTCAAGCACGCGTAGCAGCTTGACCTGCACTGCCAGCGGCATGCTTTCGATCTCGTCCAGGAACAGCGTGCCGCCGCTGGCGTGCTCGATGCGGCCGATACGCTTCTTTTGGGCGCCGGTGAAAGCGCCGGGCTCGTGGCCGAACAGTTCGCTTTCGATGACGCTTTCGGGCAGGGCGCCGCAATTGATCGCGACGAGAGCGCGGTGCCTGCGGCGGCTCAGGCGATGCAAGGCGGTGGCAACGACTTCCTTGCCGGTTCCGGTCTCGCCTTCGACCAGGACGTCCACGTCCGCATCCGCGATATGCCGCAGCGTTTGCTTGATGCGCTGCATGGCGGGCGTGGCGCCGATGAAAGGCACTTCGTCGGCCTCGACGGCGAACGCGGCCTCGCGCAGCCGGCGGTTTTCCAGCACAAGGTGGCGCTTTTCCGCAGCGTGCATGATGGCGGTGATCAGCCTGTCGGCGGCATAGGGTTTCGCCAGGAAGTCGTATGCGCCGTCTCGCATGCATTGCACGGCGGTGGCGATGTCGCCATGGCCGGTGATCAGGATGACGGGAATGTCGGGGTCGATGTCCCGCAAGCGCTGGAAGAGCTGCAAGCCGTCCATGTCGGGCATACGAATGTCGCTGACGACCACGCCGTCGAAATCGCGCGTCAGCGCGGGCAGCGCAGAGCGCGCGCTGGCATGCGCGTCCACGGCGATGCCATGCAGTTTCAGCGTCTGCGCATTGGCGCGCAGCAGTTCGTCGTCGTCGTCGATGAACACGGCGCGCGGAGAGAACGGCTGGCGCAGGCTGTCGTCGATGGATGCCGGTGCGGCGGGAGGAAATTCAGGAGCGCGGTTCATGGTGTAGCTCGGTAGCGTTTTGCCGGCCAGGCGCCTTGCGCAACGTCAGGATGAACATGGCTCCGCGGCCCGGGGCATGCGGAGCCGGAAAGACGGGATCGGCCGGGCCGGCGGCGATCAAGTCGCCACCGAATTCGGTGACGATGTCGCGGCAGATGACCAGCCCCAGCCCGAGTCCTTCGGCCTTGGTCGTGTAGAAGGGGGTGAACAGGTGCGCCCGCGCCTCGGCCGACAGGCCGGGGCCGTTGTCGCTGACGTAGACCTGCACGGTCGCACCCAGGTCTTGCAGCGCGACGACGATGCGGCCGTCTGGCCGGCCTTCCAGGGCTTCCATCGCGTTTTGAAGCAGATTCACCAGCACCTGTTCCAGCCGTATGCGATTGGCCAGCACCTGGTAATTCTGATCCGCGGGCGGACGTTGCAGGACGATGCCCTGGCGCCGCGCCCGCGGGGCAACCAGCAGTAGCGCGCCCTCCAGGCAATCCTTCAGGCTGGCGGGTCCGATGGACGTGTCAGCCTTGCGCGAAAAGGCGCGCAGTTCCCCCGTGATGTGGCCGATCCGTTCCGTCAACGCGGCGATGGTGCCCAGGTTCTCCTGCGCCGAGCCTTCGTCTTGCCGGCGCAGGAATTCGGCGGCGTTGTCCGCATAGGCGCGTATGGCCGCGACAGGCTGGTTGATCTCGTGCGCCACGCCGGCAGCCACCTGTCCCAGCAGCGCGAGCTTGCTGGCCTGGACCAACTCCTCTTGCATGGTGTGCAGGCGGGCGGCGGTGCGCTGGCGCTCGTCCATCTCATCGACCAGCTGTTCGTTGACTTGCAGCAATTGAGCCGTGCGTTCGTCGACCAGGGAGGCCAGCTGTTCGTGGACGGCGGCCTGCTGTTCGGCGCGCTCGCGGTTGCGGTGGCGGCGGAAGAGAATGATGCCTACCAAGGCGGCCAACGCGCACTGCGCCAGCAGCGCGCCCAGCTGGGCGTTGGCGGTAGCCTGGTTGATGGCCGCCTGCACGGGTGATAACAGATGCAGCGTCCAACCTGGGGACTCGACGATGGGCAGCGTCGTGTGCACCATTGGCGTTCCTGCCGGGATCTGCGGCAGGGTTACGTCGGCGCGTATGAGCTGGCCGTGGCTGATGAGCTGCAGCTGCGGCCGCAAGGGCAGCGGCAGGAAGGGCGCGTCGCCGAATTGCAGGCTGGTGCGCAAGGTCCGGGCCAAGTCTGGGGTGAGCGGAGCCAGCACGTCGAAACGCCAGTCGGAAATACTGCCCAACAGCACCACGCCATGCTCGTCGGTGACGAAAATGGGCGAGACCGACTGGCGCCAGTCGGCCTCCAGGTCCCGGAAATCCACTTTCAACACGACTACGCCCAGCAGGGCGCCGTTGGCGTCGTCCACGCGCCGCGACAAGTACAGCCCGGCCTCGTGGCTGATCGTGCCCAGGGCGAAATGTTCGGCCGAGCCATGGGCTACCGATCCCTGGAAATAGGGCCGGAACTGGTAGTCCACGCCGACAAACGTGGCGGGTTCGCGCCAGTTGCTCGCAGCGATCGCAAGGCCTTTCTTGTCCAGCACGTAAATGGCGGATGCGCCTACGCCGCGGCTTA
This sequence comes from Achromobacter sp. GD03932, assembly GCF_029839485.1. Taxonomy (NCBI): domain Bacteria; kingdom Pseudomonadati; phylum Pseudomonadota; class Betaproteobacteria; order Burkholderiales; family Alcaligenaceae; genus Achromobacter; species Achromobacter sp. GD03932. Next base: position 33,811 of record NZ_JAOCAT010000050.1, on the reverse strand, counting down.
GCGTATCGAGCTTCTCATCCAGGGATTCGATCTGTCCGTGCGAACCTTCCTGCAGCGCCGCGCGCACGTCGACATCGCGCGTCAGGACAAAGGGCAGCGCCCTGAACTTGTCCAGGTTGTTTCGCAGCAATGCCGCGTTGAGCTGGGCTGCCACGCGTGCCTGTTCCCCGGCATTCTTCAGCGCGCCGTCGCGCGCCCAGAGGGTGGCGGCGTGCAGCACCCCGTAGACGATGGCGACGACCAACAAGATGGCGATGGCCTTCCAGGGCCAAGGCCAGACGGGCGTATTCCGTGGGCGGCGCGGCTGGCTGGCCTGGTCCGGACCGGGCCAGGCATCGTGGGGGGAGGAGCGGGTCGACATGGAATGTGCGGTTTTTCGCACATTCTATATCTATTCTGTGTGAAATTCCGCCAAGAATCGTCGGGCCAGTGCGCTGGGGAAGAAAAAAGTTCGTTTCTGATCAAGGGCTTGGAGCTCAGGTGCGGGGCTGGTCGATGTTGGCATGCCTCTTGCATTAGTAAAGCCAAGCCTGGTGGAGTCGTCTGCCGGGTGAAATCGGCTTGCGGCGAGACGCGCTGGCCAGAAAACAGATAACGCCCCGTCGCCCGCGCTGAATCGCCCGGAGCAAGGGGCCTTGGTGGGGACAATCCCAATGATCGACGTGGATCAAGTCGCGCCCGCGCGCAAGCTCAAGTTCTATCAAATCCTTTATGTGCAGGTGATTTTCGCCATCGTGGTGGGCGTGCTGCTGGGCGCGTTCAAGCCCGAGCTTGGCCAGCAGATGCAACCGCTGGGCGACGCCTTCATCAAACTGGTGAAGATGATCATCGCGCCGGTGATCTTTCTGACCGTAGCCACCGGCATCGCCGCGATGAGCGACCTGAAGAAGGTCGGTCGCGTGGCGGGCAAGGCCATGCTGTACTTCCTGGTGTTCTCGACGCTTGCGCTGATCGTAGGCATGATCGTCAGCCACATCGTCCAGCCGGGCGCCGGCATGCACATCGACCCCAAGACGCTGGACGAGAAGGCAGTGTCGGGCTACGTGGCCAAGGCGCATGACTCGACGATCACGGGCTTCCTGATGAACGTGATTCCGACCACGATCTTCAGCCCGTTTGTCGGCGGCGACATCCTCCAGGTGCTGTTCGTGGCGGTGTTGTTCGGCATTTCGCTGGCCATGGTGGGCGAACGCGGACAGCCGATACTGAACTTCATGACCGCCCTGGCGCAGCCCGTCTTCAGGCTGGTCGCCATCCTGATGAAGGCCGCGCCCATCGGCGCCTTTGGCGCGATGGCCTTCACCATCGGCAAGTACGGCATCAAGTCCGTCATCAATCTGGCGATGCTGGTAGGTACGTTTTACGCAACCTCGGTGCTGTTCGTGGTCGTGGTGCTGGGCCTCGTGGCGCGCTACAACGGCTTTTCGATCCTGAAGCTGGTGCGCTACATCCGCGAAGAACTGCTGCTGGTGCTGGGCACCAGTTCGTCCGAAGCCGCGTTGCCTACGCTGATGCAGAAGATGGAACGGGCCGGCTGCTCGAAGTCGGTGGTCGGGCTGGTCGTGCCCACCGGCTACTCGTTCAACCTGGACGGCACCAACATCTACATGACGATGGCGGCGCTGTTCATCGCGCAGGCTTGCGACATTCCGCTGTCGTTGGGCGACCAGATCCTGCTGCTGCTGGTGGCGATGCTGAGCTCCAAGGGCGCGGCGGGCGTGACCGGGGCGGGCTTCATCACCTTGGCCGCGACCCTCTCGGTGGTGCCTTCCGTGCCGGTCGCCGGCATGGCGCTGATTCTGGGCGTGGACCGCTTCATGTCGGAATGCCGCGCGCTTACCAACCTGGTCGGCAACGCGACTGCCGCCGTGGTCGTGGCGCGCTGGGAAGGGGAACTGGACAAGGAACAGCTGCATGCCGCGCTTGAGGGCGAGCTGCAGCCCGTGCCCGTGCCTGCCCCGGCTCCGGTTCAGGAAGCGCCGAGGACTGGCGGCCTGCCCATGGGGCAGCCGATGCAGCACGGCTGAAGCGGTGTAGATCCGCAGTCGCCTGCGCGCGGCCGCGTCTGTTGATGCGGCGATGCTGCCCGGCGGTAAAAAGAAAATCCCCCGGACCTTGACGGTCTCGGGGGATTTTTTCCGGCAGGACGCCGCAGCTTTCAGGGCACCTGCATACCTGCCGCGCGCAACAGGTTCGCGGTTTCGAACAAGGGCAGGCCCATCACGCCGGTGTAGCTGCCGGCGATATGTGAAATGAACGTGCCTGCCAGGCCCTGGATGCCATAGGCGCCGGCCTTGCCGTAGGGTTCGCCGCTGTCGCAGTAGCGGCCGATTTCCTCATCCGTCAGCTCGCGCATGCGGACTTCGGTGATGGACACGGCCTCCAGCAACTGGTTTCCAGTCCAGACGGCGACAGCGGTATGCACTTCGTGGGTGGAGCCGGACAGGGCCCGCAAAATGCGCATGGCGTCGTCGCGGTCGGCCGGTTTGCCCAGTACCGCGCCCGCCAGGATGACGGTGGTGTCGGCGGCCAGCAGCGGCAGTTGCGGCAGGTCCTGGCTGAGCATCCAATCGCGTCCGCGCAAGGCCTTGTCGCGCGCAGTGCGTTGGACGTAGTTGGCGGCGCTTTCGCCAGGGTGCTGGGGTTCGTCCTCGCCCGGCGGGGCGGGTACGAGCAGGACTTCGTGGGCCAGGCCGACCTGGGTCAGCAGCTCGCGCCGCCGGGGACTGGCGGAGGCAAGGTAGAGGCGCGCGGAGGTTGCGGTGTCGGTCATGCGTCAGCGGGATGGGCGCCGGCCCGGCCAGAGGGTCAGGCGCGGTGGTAGGGATGGTTCGTCATGATGGCCCAGGCCCGGTAGAGCTGTTCGGCCAGCACCACGCGCACCATGGGGTGCGGCAGCGTCAGCGAGGACAGGCGCAATTGGCCGGAACAGGATGCCTTCAGGTCGGCATCCAGCCCGTCCGGGCCGCCGACGAGAAAAGCGACATCCTGGCCGCCTGCGCGCCATTGTTCCAGCTTTTGCGACAACGCCATGGTGGTGAGGTCGCGTCCGCGTTCGTCCAGCGCCAGGCGCAACGCACTGGCGGGCAGGGCGGCTTCGATCCGCTTGGCTTCCGCCGCCATCATCTGGGCGGGGGTTTTACCGGTGGTGCGGGGTTCGGGTTTGATTTCGCGCAGTTCCAGCGCGCAGTCGGCCGGCAGGCGCTTGGCGTAGTCGTCCCAGGCGGTTTGCACCCAGTCCGGCATGCGTGTGCCCACGGCCACGACGATCAGCTTCACGGCGCGCTCAGTACTCGGCGTCGTGCGCGCCGTCGTTGGCGACCGGCGCGGGGCGGGTGGACTCGGGCAGGAGTTTCACGCGCACCGGCTTGCCGCCCCAGATTTCTTCCAGGTTGTAGTACTGGCGGATGGCGGGTTGCATGATGTGCACGACTACGTCGCCCAGGTCGACCACGACCCATTCGCCGGTGTCTTCGCCTTCGATGGTGATGCCGGAGAGGTCGAGCGCGCGGCCGCGGTCCGCGACGCTGGAAGCGAGGGCGCGGGTCTGGCGGTTGGAGGTGGCGCTTGCAATCACGACGCGATCGAACAGGCTGGTCAGATGCGTGGTGTTGTAGACCTTGATGTCTTGCGCCTTGACGTCTTCGAGGGCGTCGATGACGGCGCGTTGGAGTTTTTGTATATCCATAGTCAGTAAATATAACCCGCGGGCGGACAGCGGATGCTGGCCCCGTGGCGCTTTCAGCGCACCGCGGGTGTAGGTTTATCGGTAAAGATGGTGCGCCGCAATATACGCGGCCACCGGTGCGGCAAGCAGGCCCTCGGTCGATTCGCCTTGCGCCAGGCGCTGGCGGATCTGCGAGGCCGAAACCGGCATGGGAGCAAAAGGCAGCTCCTGCAGTTCGCGACCCTGGCGGCGCAGGTGTTCGGCCAGCGCCGGCGGGGCGGTGAGCGCCGTGCGCGGGCGGGTGGCGACGGCCAGGTCCACCAGGCTGGCGATGTCCTGCCAGTCGCGCCAAGTGCAGAAATTCGCCAACTGGTCGGTACCCAGCAACCAGACATAGCGCGCGTCCTGGGGGAGGGCGCGCAGCGTGTCTATGGTGTAGGTCGCGCCGCCGCGTTCGATTTCAATGGGATTGACGATCAGGTGCGCATGGCCGGCGATGGCCAGTTGGAGCATGTCGCGGCGTTGTTCGGCCGTGGCGTGCAACGCCGCACGCTGCCAGGGATTGGCCGCGGGGATGAGCTGCACCTCGGCCAGGCCCAGCGTCTGCAAGGCATTTTGCGCCAGGGCGATGTGCGCGACGTGGACGGGGTCGAAACTGCCACCCAGCAGGCCGATGCGCTTCAAACCCAGTCCCGCGGTTTGAGGTAGGCGGCCAATTCGGCCTCGGGCGTACCCGCTTCGGGCTGCCAGTCGTAGCGCCACTGCGCCAGCGGCGGCATGGACAGCAGGATCGACTCGGTGCGTCCGCCGGACTGCAGGCCGAACAGCGTGCCGCGGTCGAAGACCAGGTTGAACTCCACATAGCGTCCACGGCGGTAGGCCTGGAAATCGCGCTCGCGTTCGCCGTAGGATTGGTCGCGGCGGCGTTCCACGATCGGCATGTAGGCCGGCAGGAAGGCGTCGCCCACCGAACGGGTCAGCGCGAACGAGGCGTCAAAGCCGGGAGCGTTCAGGTCGTCGTAGAAGATGCCGCCCACGCCGCGCGTTTCATTGCGGTGCTTGAGGAAGAAATACTCGTCGCACCAGCGCTTGTAGCGCGGGTAGTAGTCGGCGCCATGGCCAGCCAGCGCATCGCGGCAGGTGGCGTGGAAATGGCGGGCGTCTTCCTCGTAGGGATAGTAGGGCGTCAGGTCGATGCCGCCGCCGAACCAGAAGACGTCGGCCTCGTCGTGGCCAGGCCGCGCGGCGGCCAGGAACATGCGCACGTTCATGTGCGTGGTGGGCACATAGGGATTGCGCGGATGCAGCACCATGGACACGCCCATGGCTTCCCAGGAACGGCCGGCCAGTTCCGGGCGGTGCGCGCTGGCCGAGGGCGGCAGCTTGCTGCCCTGGACGTGGCTGAACAGCACGCCGGCCCGTTCGAACAGCGAGCCGCCTTCCAGCAGGCGCGACAGCCCGCCGCCGCCCTCGGGGCGGACCCATTCGTCGGTACGGAAGGCTGCGCCCTCGGCGGCTTCCAGGGCGCCGACGATGCGGGCCTGCAAGCCGGTGAGGTAGTCCCGGACGGAAGAGACGGGCAAGGCGTTCATTGACGGTTCCGGCTAGGCGTTGGGCTTGGACTTCTGCTGCGAGGGCTTGAGCGCTCGCCAGCCGATGTCGCTGCGGTACTGGCGGCCGTCGAAGTGGATGCCGTCGATCGCTTCGTAGACGCGGTCGCGGGCCATCTTGACGGAGTCGCCCAGCGCCGTGACGCACAGCACGCGGCCGCCGGTGGTCTTGACTTCGTCGCCGTCGAGCTTGGTGGCGGCGTGGAACACCATGCAGTCTTCGGCGTCGGCGGGCAGGCCGCGGATGACATCGCCGGTGCGCGGCGTGTTGGGGTAGTTGTGCGCGGCCAGCACGGCGCCCAGGGCGGTACGGCGGTCCCAGGTGATGTCGGCCTGGTCGAGCGTGCCGTCGACGGCATGCTCCAGGGCGTCCAGCAGGTCGCTCTTGACGCGCATCATGATGGGCTGCGTTTCAGGATCGCCCATGCGGCAGTTGAATTCCAGGGTCTTGATCTCGCGGTCGGGGTCGTCGCCCGGGGCGATCATCAGGCCGGCGTACAGGAAGCCCGTGTACGGGATGCCGTCGCGCGTCATGCCCTGCACGGTCGGCAGGATGATTTCGCGCATGATGCGGTGGTGCAGTTCCGGGGTGACGATGGGCGCGGGCGAATACGCGCCCATGCCGCCGGTGTTGGGGCCCTGGTCGCCGTCCTGCAGGCGCTTGTGGTCCTGGCTGGTGGCCAGGGCCAGCACGTTGCGGCCGTCGCACATGACGATGAAGCTGGCTTCTTCGCCCACCAGGCATTCCTCGATGACGACGCGCGCGCCGGCGGCGCCCATGGAGCCGTCGCCCAGCATGGCGTCCACGGCGGCATGCGCTTCTTCCAGCGTGGCGGCGACCACGACGCCCTTGCCCGCGGCCAGGCCGTCGGCCTTGATGACGATGGGAGCGCCTTCCTGGTCGATGTAGGCATGCGCCTTGGCCGGATCGGTGAAGGTTTCGTAGCGGGCGGTCGGGATGTTGTGCCGGACCATGAAGGCCTTGGCGTAGTCCTTCGAGCTTTCCAGCTGAGCGGCGGCCTTGGTGGGGCCGAAGATCTTCAGGCCGCGGGCGCGGAACACGTCGACGACGCCGGCGGCCAGGGGGGCTTCAGGGCCGACGACGGTCAGGGCGACGCCTTCGCGTTGCACGAAATCAGCCAATTCCTCGGCATTGGTGAACGGGACGTTCTCGATCTGTTCGGCGCGTTGCGTGCCGCCGTTGCCGGGAGCGACGTATACCTTGTGGACGCGCGGGGAGCGGGCCAGCCGCCAGGCGAGGGCGTGTTCTCGGCCGCCAGAGCCAATTACCAGGAGTTTCATGTTGCGTGGTTCTTAAGGTTGCCAGTCGAGCGCCGCAAGGCGCCAGCCCGTGGAGTAGGCCAGGATCCAGGCGGACCCGGATCCGGTGACAGCGTGGCGCCGGACAGGCAAGGCCCGCCCGGCGCCAGGGTAATGGGTTTACTGCGCTTCGTCGAAAACGACGTTCGTATAGACTTCCTGCACGTCGTCCAGGCCTTCCAGGGCGTCGAGCAGTTTTTGCATCTTGATGGCGTCTTCGCCGGCGAGTTCGGTCTCGTTCAGGGCCTTCATGACGATGCCGTCCACTTCGGCCTTCAGGCCGGCGGCGTCGAAGGCGCCGCGCACGGCGGCGTAGTCAGCCGGGGCGCAGACCACTTCGATCACGCCTTCCTCGTCGGTCGTCACGTCTTCGGCGCCGGCTTCGAGGGCGGCTTCCATGACCTTGTCTTCCGAGGTTCCGGGGGCGAACACGAATTGGCCGCAATGCTTGAACATGAAGGCGACCGAGCCTTCCTGGCCCAGGTTGCCGCCGTTCTTGGCGAAGGCGTGGCGCACTTCTGCGACGGTGCGGGTGCGGTTGTCGGTCATGCAGTCGACGATCACGGCTGCGCCGCCGATGCCGTAGCCTTCGTAGCGGACTTCTTCGTAGGCCTCGCCGTCGGCGCCGCCCGCGCCGCGCTGGATGGCGCGCTGGATGTTGTCCTTGGGCATGTTGGCGTCGGTGGCCTTGTCCCAGGCCATGCGCAGACGCGGGTTGCTGTCCGGGTCAGGGCCGCCGGCACGCGCCGCCACGGTGATTTCACGAATGATCTTGGTCCAGAGCTTTCCGCGCTTGGCGTCTTGGCGCCCTTTGCGGTGCTGAATATTGGCCCATTTGCTGTGTCCGGCCATGGCTTCCCAGGGTAATTTGTCTGCAAAAATGGCATTTTACCGTGCCAGCGCCCAGCGCGCCCGGGGGCGGACCGCATGTGTCCATATTGCCACGCGCACAAGCGGCGCAGCAGGCTCTACACTTGGGCATCCATCTGATTCCCTGGTCCGGAGAGCTGCACATGCCCAACCCCATCGTCATCGCCAAGAATGCACAGACCGAATTGGCGCTGCTGCCCGCCCTGGCGAACCGCCACGGCTGCATCACGGGGGCCACGGGCACCGGCAAGACCGTCACCCTGCAGGTTCTGGCGGAATCCTTCTCGCGTATCGGTACGCCGGTGTTCATGGCCGACGTCAAGGGCGACCTGACCGGCATTTCCCAGGCCGGCGCGGCGACTCCCAAGCTGCTGGAACGCCTGAAGAACCTGGGCCTGAGCGAACCGGCCTGGGCGGCCAGCCCCGTCACCTTGTGGGACGTGTTCGGCGAGCAGGGGCTGCCGGTGCGGGCCACCGTGTCGGACATGGGGCCGCTGCTGCTGTCCCGCATCCTCGAATTGAACGATACGCAGGAAGGCGTGCTGACGCTGGTCTTCAAGGTTGCGGATGACGAAGGCCAGCTGCTGCTGGACCTGAAGGACCTGCGCGCCATGCTGCAGAACGTCGCCGACCGCGCTTCGGAACTGAAGACGCGTTACGGTAATGTGTCTTCCGCCAGCATCGGCGCGATCCAGCGCGGCTTGCTGGCCCTGGAATCGCAGGGCGCGGAGAAATTCTTCGGCGAACCCATGCTGGACGTGGCCGACCTGATGCGCACGGACGCGCAGGGGCGCGGCATGGTCAACGTGCTGGCCGCGGACAAGCTGATGCAGGCGCCGCGCCTGTATGCCATCTTCCTGTTGTGGCTGCTGGCGGACTTGTACGAGAAGCTGCCCGAAGTCGGCGACATGGACCAGCCCAAGCTGGTGTTTTTCTTCGACGAAGCCCACCTGCTGTTCAATGACGCGCCCGCCGCGCTGCTGAACAAGATCGAGCAGGTGGTGCGCCTGGTCCGCTCCAAGGGAGTGGGCGTCTATTTCGTGACGCAGAATCCGCTGGACATCCCCGACACCGTGCTGGGGCAATTGGGCAACCGCGTCCAGCACGCCTTGCGGGCGTTCACGCCGCGCGACCAGAAGGCGGTGAAGACGGCGGCCCAGACGATGCGGCCCAATCCGGGGCTGGACATCGAGGCCGCCATCACCGAGCTGGGCGTGGGCGAGGCGCTGATTTCCTTGCTGGACCCCAAGGGGCGGCCGATGCCGACCGAACGCGCCTACATCGTGCCGCCGGCCAGCCGGATCGGCCCGGCGACCGACGCGGAGCGGCAAGCGCTGCGCCAGGGCAGCCCGCTGGCGTCGAAGTACGAGAAATCGATAGACCGCGAGTCCGCCTATGAAGTGCTGGCCGGGCGCGCCGCCAAGCCGGCGGACCAGGCCGGCGCGGCCAGGAACGGTTCCGCGCAGCCCGAAGGCAAGGGCGCCGCGGAAGAATCGGGCGGCGGTCTGATGGACAGTTTGAACGAGGTTCTGTTCGGGTCGACGGGCCCGCGCGGCGGCAAGCGCGACGGTGTGGTGCAGACCATGGCCAAGAGCACGGTCCGGTCGATCGCGCGTGAATTGACCCGGGGCATTTTGGGTTCCTTGCTGGGCTCGAAAGGCCGGCGTTGAATCCCTCGTCCGGCGAGCCTGCCGGACGTCGTTGGTACGCCCGATTTGGGGCCGTATCGAGTAACATTCCCGTGCAATGACAAGGAGGTCGCGCGTGGCCGCTCAGACCCGTGGCACGCGCGATGCATCCAAAGAAAACAAAGGAAGACGTGGTGGCAAAGAAACACAAGATAGCGGTGATTCCCGGAGACGGCATCGGCAAGGAAGTCGTGCCCGAAGGCTTGAAAGTGCTGGATGCGGTCGCAACGCGATTTGGCATCGATTTTCAGTGGGACCATTTCGACTGGAGCTGCGACTACTACGCCAAGCACGGCAAGATGATGCCGGACGACTGGCAGGCGCAGATCGGCCAGCATGAAGCGATTTTCTTCGGCTCGATAGGCTGGCCCGCCACGGTGCCTGACCACGAAGCGCTGTGGGGCTCGCTGTTCAAGTTCCGCCGCGAGTTCGACCAGTACATCAACCTGCGCCCGGTGCGCCTGATGCCCGGCGTGCCTTCGCCGCTGAAGGACCGCCAGCCCGGCGAGATCGACTTCTTCATCGTGCGCGAGAACACCGAAGGCGAATACTCCAACAGCGGCGGCCGCCTGTTCGCGGGCACCGAGCGTGAAGTGGTCATTCAGGAAAGCGTCTTCACGCGCATCGGCGCCGATCGCGTGCTCAAGTTCGCTTTTGAACTGGCCCAGAAGCGCGGCAAGCATCTGACCGCGGCTACCAAGTCCAACGGCATTTCCATTTCGATGCCCTGGTGGGACGAGCGCGTGGCCGAGATGGGCGAAAAGTACCCGGACGTGCGCTGGGACAAGTACCACATCGACATCCTGTGCGCGCATTTCGTGCAGCATCCCGATTGGTTTGACGTGGTGGTGGCTTCCAACTTGTTTGGCGACATCCTGTCCGACCTGGGGCCGGCCTGCACGGGCACCATCGGCATCGCGCCTTCGGCCAACCTGAACCCTGAACGCAAGTTCCCGTCCCTGTTCGAACCGGTGCACGGTTCGGCGCCGGACATCTACGGCAAGGGCATCGCCAACCCGATCGGCCAGATCTGGAGCGGCGCGCTGATGCTGGATTTCCTGGGTTATCCAGACGCGTCGGCGGCGGTCGTCAAGGCCATCGAGACCGTCCTGGCTGAAGGTCCGCGCACCCGGGACATGAAAGGCTCCGCCTCCACCGCCGACGTCGGCAGCGCGATTGCCGCGCTGGTCGCGGCGGGCTGAGGCAAGCCGCTGGCTAGGCTCACAGACTAGTCCATGGACGATTCCGTTTTTTCCCCTTCCTCCGCCCCCGTGGGCGGCGGAAGGGCCGACCGGTTTGCGCGCAAGCTGTTCCGCGTACTCCGGTCGCGCACGCAGCGGCACAATCAACATCTGTGGCCGTTCGTGCGCATCTGGAGGGATCGATCGGGCGTCATTTGCGGCTTTCGCGCCTTTGGCCGGTCGCAGCCAGTCACGCCGCTAGCCCAAGGCTACGATGCCGCCGACGAGGAAATTCATCTGATCCTGAGCGGACCGTCGGTTACTCAGATACCCTACGACCGGCTGAATATCCGTACGGCGATGGGCGTGAACGGCGCCATCATGCTGGCGCGCAAGTTCGATCTGCCGTTCAAGTATTACTGCATCATCGACCAGAACTTCGTGCGCCAGCGTATCGATCTGGTGCGCGAGATCGTGTCGCGCGACCTGACCCTGTACGTCTTGCCCGAGGTCCTGCGCTACATCATGCAGGGGCTGCCGCAGGAGTCGATCCGCTGCCGCATCTGCATCATCGAACTGATCGCCGAACGCGCCTACCAACGCATTTCCGCGCCGGCCGTGCTGCAGCGCATGGCGGCAGCCTCGCCCGACGTGCAACTGCTGGACGCGAAAAGGGGCATGGGATTCAGCTTCAATGTGGAACTGGGCGTGTTCGACGCCGATACCGTGGCCTATGCCGCCTTGCAGGTGCTGGTATCCAGCGGCGCACGCAAGGTCTACACGCATGGGCTGGATCTGACGCTGCAGAACGGCTTGCGCTTCTACAATGAAGGGCAGACGCCGCAGTCCAGCAGGCTGGCGCGCAAGTTCGCGCAACTTATCGAGCCATCGTTCCGCTTCGCGGCAGCGCAATGGCGCGCGCGCGGCATCTCGGTGTTCAACCTGTCGCCCATCAGCGCCTTGTCGGCCGACGTCATCGAGCGCGCCGACTGGCAGGTCTTGTTGAAGGAATAGGGGAAGGTATCGCCTGGTCCTGGACGCAACGCGATCCGGGACCAGGCGCTGCGCCCTAGTGGGCGCCTGCGGCCGCTTCGGCCGCGCCGCCGCCGCCCGCCTTGGCCGACCGGGGACGGGCGAACCACACCAGGCCGGTCAGGGCCAGGAAGATGATCGCGGAGGCATAGAACACGTCCACCGCCGACATGGTGAAGGCTTGCGCATTGATCAGTCCGTCCACCATCGTCAGCGCTTGCTGATGCGTCACGCCCAGCCCGTTCTGCAGCGTCGCCATGGTCTGGTCGAACGCCTGCTGGCCGGGTTTGGCGACCTCGGTGAGCTGCGCGTGATGCATGGTTGCGCGGTTTTCCCACAGCGTGGTGGCGATGGATGTGCCGAACGCGCCCGCGGTCAGGCGCAGGAAGTTCGACAGGCCCGAGGCCGCGGGGATGCGCCACGGCTCGATGCTGGACAGCGTGATCGAGGTAAGCGGCACGAAGAACGTCGCCATGGCCGCGCCCTGGATGATGGTCGGCACCATCAGCGTGCGGACATCGGTCTGGGTGTTGAATCCGGAACGCATGAAGCACACCAGCGCGAAGATCAGGAACGCCACCGTCGCGATTTGCCGCGGATCGCGCGTGGCCAGCATCTTGCCGACGATGGGCGTCAGCAGGATCGCCAGCAGGCCCACCGGCGCGGTCACCAACCCCGCGTAAGTCGCGGTGTAGCCCATGTTGCTTTGCAGCCAGAGCGGCAGCAGCACCACGTTGCCGAAGAAGACGCCGTAGGCCACCGCCAGCGTCAGCGCGCCGACCGTGAAATTGCGGATCTTGAACAGGCGCAGATCCACCACGGGGTGGGCGTCGGTCAGTTCCCAGATCAGGAAGAAGACGAAGGCGACGAAGGCGGTCGCGGCCAGCGCGATGATGGTGCCGCTGGCGAACCAGTCCAGCTCCTTGCCCTTGTCCAGCATGATCTGCAGCGCGCCTACCCACAACACCAGCAGCGCCAGGCCGACCTTGTCGATCGGCAGCTTGCGCGTGACCGATTCGCGGTCGCCATAGATGCGCCAGCTGATCCAGGCGGCCAGCAGGCCCACCGGCACGTTGATGTAGAAGATCCACGGCCAGGTGTAGTTGTCGGAGATCCAGCCGCCCAGCAGCGGCCCGGCGACGGGCGCGACCAGCGTGGTCATGGACCAGACCGCCAGCGCCATGCCCGCCTTGGACTTGGGGAAGCTCGCCAGCATCAACGCTTGCGACAGCGGAATCATGGGCCCGGCGACCGCGCCTTGCAGCACGCGGAACGCGATCAGCGCTTCCAGCGAGGGCGCAAAGCCGCACAGCCACGACGCCAGCACGAACAGCAGCGTGGACACCAGAAACAGCCGCACCTGTCCGAAGCGTTGCGTGAGCCAGCCCGTCAGCGGCACCGTGATCGCGTTGGCCACGGCAAACGAAGTGATGACCCAGGTGCCCTGGCTGGTGCTGACGCCCAGGTCGCCCGAGATGGTGGGGATGGACACATTCGCGATCGAGGTGTCCAGCACGTTCATGAACACCGCCGTGGACAGCGCGATGGACCCGATGATGCGGGTCGCGCCTTCCAGCGGCGGGTGGGAGCCTGGCGGGGGCGCCGGCGCGGCGGCAGGCTGCTTGGCGGCGCTCATGATGCGAGGTTGGCCTCGATGATCTTGCTGATCATGGCGTCGACTTCATCATGGGCCGGCTCGAAGGCGCGCGTCGACCAGGCCGGTTCCTTGCGTTCGGCCTGCGTCAGCGGTTCGCCTTCCTGCTTGCCCACGTCGACTTCCACGTCCATAGACAGACCCACGCGCAGCGGGTGCTTCTTCAGGTCCTCGGGGTCCAGCGCGATGCGCACCGGCACGCGCTGCACCACCTTGATCCAGTTGCCGGTGGCGTTCTGGGCGGGCAACAGGGCGAAGGCGCTGCCCGTGCCGGCGTCCAGGCCCGCGATGGTGCCGTGGTAGGTGACCGCGCTGCCGTACAGGTCGGCCACCATCTTGGCCGGCTGGCCGATGCGCATCTTGCGCAGCTGGCCTTCCTTGAAGTTGGCTTCGACCCACACCTGGTCCAGCGGCACCACCGTCATCAGGGCCGAGCCGGGCGCGACGCGCTGGCCGACCTGCACACTGCGCCGGGCCACCACGCCGCCCACCGGAGCGGGCAGTACGGTGCGCGACTGCGCCAGCCAGGCGTTGCGCAGGCCGGCAGCGGCCTGCTGCACGTCGGGGTGGTCGGCGACCGTGGTGCCCTGGGTCAGGGCCTGGTTGGTGGCCAGCTTGGCGCGGGAAGCTGCCAGCGCCGCGCGCGCTTGCGCCAGGCCGGACTGGGCGGACTTCAGCGCGGCTTCGGCGTGCAGGATCTCTTCGCCGCTGACGCCGCCGGACTTGGCCAGCTGCTGGCGGCGGTTGACGTCGCTTTGCGCGCGGGTCAGCTCGGCCTGGGCGCGCAGGATGTCGGCGTTGCGCAGGTCGACGTCGGCGGCCAGGGCGTCGTTCTGGACGTAGATGGTGCGCACCTGGCGCACCGTTTGCGCCAGCTTGGCCTGGGCCTGCTGCAAGGCCACGTCGGTGTCGGCCGGATCCAGGCGCACCAGCGGCTGGCCTGCGGCCACGGTTTCGGTGTCGTCGGCCTCGATGGCCACGACCGTGCCGGGCACTTGCGGCGTGATCTGCACCAGGTTGCCGTGCACGTAGGCGTCGTCGGTGCTCTCGAAGTGGGCGCCGAACAGCGCCCACCAGATGCCGTAGGCGATCGCGATGAGTATGAAGGCCCCGGTGGCCAGCAGCAGCAGGCGTTTGCGGGCGGGGTTGGCGGCGGGTGTGGCTGCGGTCATGACGTCTGAGTCCGGGGAACGTTCAATGGGTGGAGTTCGTGGCGGGGGCCGGCTCGGCCGCGGGGGCGTAGCCGCCGCCCAGCGCGTTGGCGAGACTGGCGTCCAGCTGATAGGCGCGGATACGCAGATCGGTGTCCAGCCGCGCCTGGGTCAGCACGCCGGTCTGCGCGATGAGCACGGAGATGTAGTTGCCCATGCCGGCCTTGTAGCGCTTGACGGCCAGGTCATAGGCGGCGTCGATGGCTTCGCGGGCCTGGCGCTGCTGGGCCTTTTCCTGGTCCAGCAGGCGCAGGCCGTCGAGCGCGTCGGCCACCTGGTGCACGGCGTCCAGCACGGTCTGGTTGTAGTCCGACACCGCGAGGTCGGCGTCGGCGCGCCGGCCCGCCAGGTTGGCGTTCAATTCGCCGCCGTGGAAGATCGGCAGCGTGACCGCCGGGCCGAAACCGGCCATGCGGGCATCCGCGCCCAGCAGGTTGCCGGTGCCCATGGCCTGGAAGCCGACGAACGCCGCCAGGTTCACATTGGGGTAGAACTCGGCGCGGGCGCTGTCGATGGCGTGGCGGGCGGCTTCGGCGCGCCATTTCGCGGCGGTGACGTCGGGGCGGTGGCCCAGCAGGTCCAGCGGCACGTTGGCGGGCACGCCGCCGGCGGGCGCGGTCAGCGCCACCGGCTGCAAGGATTGCCCGCGCTGCGGACCGGCCCCGGCCAGCGCGGCGACCTGATTGCGCAGCTGCGCCAGCGTGGTGTCGGTCTGGGTCAGTTCGACCTTGCCGGCGGCCAGCGACGATTCCGCCTGTTTGACTTCCACCTGGGTGTCCAGCCCGGCCGTGTAGCGGCCCTGGGTCAGCGACAGCACCTCGGCGCGCTGGGCCAGCACGCGGTTGAGCACGTCGCGCTGGGCGAAGGCGTTCTGCAGGTTCAGGTAGGCGCGGACCAGGGCGCCGGCCAGCAGATTGCGCGCCGCCTGCGCGTCGGCCGCGGCGGCGGCTTGCTGCGATACGGCCGCTTGCAGGCGCGAGCGGTTCTTGCCCCAGAAGTCCAGCTCATAGCTGAAGTCCAGCGCCAGGCGGTTGTCGCTCACGACCGAGCCGCCCATGGGAGCGGGGTAGATGTAATCCTTGGACAGGTGTTCGCGGGTCAGCGTGTAGTTGGCGTCCACCCGGGGCAGCAGCGGGGCGCGTGCGATGCCGACCGCGGCATTGGCCTTGGCCAGGCGGGCTTGCGCCGCGCTCATCGAGGGGTTGTTGGCCAAGCCCTCGTCCAGCAAGGCATTGAGCTGCGGATCGCCGTAGCGCTGCCACCATTGGGTTTCAGGCCAGACGGTGTCCTGGCTGGTGAGCCCCAGCTTGGCGCCGTCCAGCGCGGCCACGGGCTCGGAGCCGGATTCCATCAATGCGCAACCGCTCAGGGCCAGCACCAATACGGTAGTAAGAAGGCGTTTCATCCTGACTGTTTGCTGAAAGTAATTGATTGATCTGTATTTGCCTAGGCAATCATTATGCCAAATAAAACCCCGAAAGCCGGGGTTCGCTGGCGGCCCTTAGCGGTTTGGAGGTGCTGACGAGGCAGAGCCGTTGGCGATCATCCGGCGCAGCAGGTGCTTGAGCTGCGCGACTTCGTCGCTGGAAAACCCGCGCAGGTGGTAATTCAGTACTCGCGCGATATTGGGCGGGATCGCGCGCGCCTTGGCCTCGCCGATCTCGGTGAGTTCGATCTTGACGACCCGGCGGTCCGTCTGGCATCGGTTGCGGCGCAGCAGGCCCTTGGCTTCCAGCCGGTCCAATGCGCGGGTCATGGCGCCCGTGTCCATGCCGGTGAGCCTGGCGAGTTCCGCGGGCGTATCGGCGCGGCCCTGGAATACCAGCAGCACGGGACGCCATTGCATCGCGGTGAGCTCCAGCGGGGCCATTTCCTGGTCCAGCATCCGGTTCAGGGAATTGGAGACCAGCTTGATCAGGAAGCCGGCGTTTTCATCCATCACGCAGCTGGCGTCTGCACGGTAATGGACGGGGCCGTCGGACGGGGAAGGGGGAGGCGCAGCAGTCATATGCGCCGAATTTTACTGCCTAGTCAGTTATTGTCAAGGCTGTGTCTTCACCGCGGCGTCCTGCTGTGCGGCGGGCGCCTGCTTGCGCAGGCCCGACCAGACGATGGCGGCCACGATCAGGGCGGCGCCCGCCATCATGCGCGGCGTCGGTTCCTGGCTGAACAGCGCCCAGGCGAACGCGATCGCGTAGACGGGCTCCAGTGCGATGACCAGTCCGGCGCTGCGCGCGTTCAGCCGCGTCAGGCTGGAGACGAACAGATAGTGGGATAAGCCCGTGCAGAAGACGCCCAGCAGCGCCAGCCAGAACCAGTCCAGCGCAGGCAGCGCGGGCAACTGGGACACGGCGAAGGGCAGCATTACCAGCGCCACGATCAGGTTCTGCCAGCAGGCCACCTGCATCGGGTCCATGCCCGAGGCCGAACGGCGGTTGCTCAGCGCCAGCAGGGCGAAGCTCAGGCCCGACAACAGGCCCCAGGCCAGACCGATGGTGCCCTGGTCGGCCAGGTCGAACGCGGGGGTGACCAGAACCAGGCCTGCAGTCACCAGGCCCAGCAGCAACCATTCGGTCGGGCGGATGCGTTCCCGGAAGAGCAACCCCTCGAACAAGGTGATGAAGGCGGGGAAGCTGGCGAAACCCAGCGTGGCGATGGCGATGCCGCCGACCTTCACGGCGATGAAGAAGGTGACCCAGTGTCCCGCCAGCAGGGCGCCCGAGACCACCAGCACGAACAGCTGCGCGGGCGTCAGGGCGCCCAGCAGCGGCTTGCGGCGCATGCGCGCGAACAGCCCCAGCGCGAGCACCGCGAAGACGGCCCGGCCCAGCGTGATCACGGCGGCGCTGGCCTGGATCAATTCGCCGAACACGCCGGTCAGGCCGAAAAGCACGGCGGCAACGTGGATGTAGGTGAGGGCGCGGTGTCGGGTCATGCGTGAGGCAGGCGTATGGCGAAGAAAGCGTGGGTAAAGGCGTGCGGCGTTTTTGCACTGAATCTAAAATCATCGCATGAATCGCCTTGCCAAGTTTTCGCCGCCCTTCCGCCTTTCCAACCGCGCTGCCGGCTTTTTCCTGGCAACCCTGGGCGCAGTCCTGTTCTCGGCCAAGGCCATCGTGGTGAAGTTCACCTACCGCTATGGCATCGACGCGGTCACCCTCATTGCTTTCCGCATGCTGTTCGCCATGCCGTTCTTCGCGGCGGTGGCCTGGTATCAGTCGCGCCGCGCGGCGCGCGGCGAAATCCCCGTGATGACCTGGAGGGAGCGCGCGCAGGTCTGCGTGCTGGGCCTGCTGGGCTATTACCTGTCCAGCTTCCTGGACTTTCTGGGGCTGCGCTACATCACCGCCAGCCTGGAGCGCCTGATCCTGTTCCTGTCGCCCTCGCTGGTGGTGCTGTTGTCGGCGTTCTGGTTCAAACGCCCGGTCGAGCGCCGCCAGTGGATGGCCATGGCGCTGTCCTATGCCGGGGTGGTGCTGGTGTTCGCCCACGACCTGTCCTTCGGCGGTAGCGAGGTGCTGTTAGGGTCTTTGTTCGTTTTCGGGTCGGCCGCAAGCTATTCTGTGTACCTGATCTGTTCGGGGGAACTGGTCAAGCGCTTGGGCGCGACGCGCCTGGTGGCGTATGCCATGCTGGTGTCCTGCGTGGCCTGCATCATCCAGTTCTTTGCCGTGCATCCCCCGTCCATGCTGATCCAGCCTGCCGGGGTCTACGGGTATTCGGTGATCCACGCCACGCTGAATACCGTGGTGCCGGTGTTCATGCTGATGTGGGCGGTGGCGCTGATCGGCGCGCCCACCGCGTCGCTGCTGGGCATGATCGGGCCGGTATCGGTGCTGTTTCTGGCGTCGTGGTTCCTGCAAGAGCCCATCACGGTGTGGCAGATGGCGGGGACCGCGTTGGTGCTGGCAGGGGTATTCGTGCTGATGGGGGGCGGGGCCGGCAGGCTGGCGTCCGTCAGGCAGGACGAGGCCCGGCCATCGCGTTGAATCTGGTTTTTCTCGTTCAGGGGCCGCAGACAGGCTCTCGTTAGCATTTTTTCCAATGAAAGGAGGCCAGCATGGCCAGCAATCTCGTCAAGGCAATTCGTATCGAGCAGCACGGTGGTCCTGAAGTCCTGAAGCTGGTCGAGGTGGAAGTGCCTCCGCCCGCCGCCAATGAAGTCACGATCGAGCAGCACGCCGCCGGCCTGAACTTCATCGATATCTATTACCGCACGGGCTTGTATCCCCACGCGCTGCCGCATGGCCTGGGCTGCGAGGGCGCGGGCGTCGTGACCGCCGTCGGCGCCGACGTCACGCATCTGAAAAAGGGCGACCGCGTCGCCTACGGCCAGAGCCCCATCGGCGCCTACGCCAAGGCGCGCAATGTGCCGGCGGCGCAGGTCGTCAAGGTGCCCAAGGGCATCGGCTTTGACGAAGCCGCAGCCCTGATGCTCAAGGGCCTGACGGTGCAATACCTGTTCCGCCAGACCTACCGCCTGCAAGGCGGCGAGACCATCCTGTTCCACGCGGCTGCGGGCGGCGTGGGCCTGATTGCATGCC
The DNA here is from genome assembly GCF_029839485.1 of Achromobacter sp. GD03932. NCBI lineage: Bacteria > Pseudomonadati > Pseudomonadota > Betaproteobacteria > Burkholderiales > Alcaligenaceae > Achromobacter > Achromobacter sp. GD03932. The sequence continues at coordinate 15,034 of NZ_JAOCAT010000050.1, read as the reverse complement.
AATGGGCCAAGGCCCTGGGCGTGAAGCTGATCGGCACCGTCTCCAGCCCCGAGAAGGCCGAGCTGGCCCGCGCCAACGGCGCCTGGGAAACCATCGACTACTCGCGCGAGAACGTGGCCGAACGCGTGCTCGAGCTGACCGGCGGCAAGAAGGTGCCGGTGGTGTACGACGGCGTGGGCAAGGACACCTGGGAAACCTCGCTGGACTGCATCGAGCCGCGCGGCCTGATGGTGAGCTTCGGCAACGCGTCCGGCCCCGTGTCGGGCGTCAACCTGGCGACGCTGAACCAGAAGGGCTGCCTGTACGTGACGCGCCCGTCGCTGGGCCTGCACGTGAACACGCTGGCCAAGCTGCAGGCCGCCTCCGAGGAGCTGTTCGACCTGGTTCTGAAGAAGAAGATCAAGGTCCGCATCGACCAGCGCTACTCGCTGGAGCAGGCCGGCGAAGCCCAGACCGCGCTGGCCGCGCGCAAGACCACCGGCGCCACGGTGCTGATGCTGGACTGATCCGACGTCCGCGGTGCGCGGGCCCCAAAGGGGCGCCGCGCCAGGCCCGGCACCGCGCGGCGCGCATTGCCGGGCCTTTTTTTTGCGCCGTGCGCAGAATGACAAATCGCCATGCACGGTCCGACAAGCCTTCCGGGAAGGCCGTTGCTATCCTGGCTTCAACCATTTCGTTGGAGCTACGAATGTCTTCAGCAAGCGCAAGCGCCGCCGGCCACGCCGGATCTGACCGCCCGGAACTGGCCGCCATCCGGGAAGCCATGCTCATCGATGGCAAGCCGGTGCGCGAAGGACAAGGCGCGCCCATCGCCGTGCATGATCCGGCCACGGGCGCAGTCATCGCCCATCAGCCCGACGCCGGGCCGCGGCAGGTGGACCTGGCGGTGCAGGCCGCCAGGCGCGCCTTCGAATCCGGTCCCTGGCGCGACATGCTGCCCGCCGGGCGCGAACGCCTGTTGCTGAAACTGGCCGATCTGATCGAGCAGCACGGCACCGAACTGGCCCGCCTGGAAACCCTGAACAACGGCAAGCTGCTGGGCGTGGCGCAGGGCCTGGAAGTCGGCTCGGGCGCGGAGTGGCTGCGCTACATGGCGGGGTGGGCGACCAAGATCACGGGCGACACCTTGTCGCTGTCCATACCGTTTCCTCCGGGCGTGCGGTACAGCGCCTATACCTTGCCGCAAGCGGTGGGCGTGGTGGCCGCGATCATTCCGTGGAATTTTCCGCTGTTGATGGCGATCTGGAAGATCGCGCCCGCCTTGGCCGCGGGCTGCACCGTCGTGCTCAAGCCCGCCGAGGAAACGCCGCTGACGGCGCTGCGCCTGGCCGAGCTGGTGCTGGAGGCGGGCTTCCCGTCCGGCGTCGTCAACGTCGTGACCGGCCGGGGCGAGACTGCCGGCGCCGCGCTGGTCGCGCATCCTGGCGTGGACAAGATCGCGTTCACCGGTTCGACCGAAGTCGGCAAGCTGATCGGGCGCGCCGCGATGGACGACATGAAGCGGGTCTCGCTGGAGCTGGGCGGCAAGTCCCCCGTGATCGTGCTGGACGACTGCGACGTCGACCGCGCCGTGCAGGGGGCCGCCGCCGCCATTTTCTTCAACCAGGGGCAGGTCTGCACGGCGGGCTCGCGCCTGTATGTGCAGAAGGGCCTGTATCCCAAGGTCGTCCAGGGGCTGGCGGATCTGGCCGCCGGCATGAAGCTGGGTTCCGGATTCGATCCGGCCACGCAGGTCGGCCCGCTGGTGTCGGCCCGCCACCAGAAGCGCGTCATGGATTACATCGGCCTCGGACGCAGCGAAGGCGGACGGGTGCTGGCGGGCGGGGGTAGCGGCAGCGGTTCGGGCTACTTCGTGCAGCCCACCGTTTTTGCGGACGTGCCGCCGGGGGCGCGCATCGTCCGCGAGGAGATCTTCGGACCCGTGGTGGTGGCGCAGCCCTTCGACACGTTGGACGATGCGGTGCGGCTGGCCAATGACAGCGCCTACGGCCTGGGCGCCAGCCTCTGGAGCAACGATCTCTCCCGCGTGCAAAGCCTGATCCCGCGCATCGACGCCGGCACCGTCTGGGTGAACACGCACAACATGCTGGATCCCAACATGCCTTTCGGCGGATTCAAGCAGTCCGGCATCGGCCGCGAGCACGGCCGCGCCGTGCTGGAAATGTACCTGGAACGGAAGTCTGTTTGCATCGCTTACTAGAACGATGAGCGCTCGGCCCAAGCCGGGAAATACCGGTGGCCGCGCCTTCATGACACCAAGGGGAAGACATGGCAGGGACAGGTAGCCTGGCCCGCAGGCGGGCCGTGCTGTTGCTCGCGTGCGCGGCAGCGTCGCAGACGGCATGGGCGGGAGACCCCAGCGCGCGGGATTGGATACCCGCGCCGGCGGGCACCAATATCATCGCCGGGTATCTGGCGGGACTGCGATCCTCGGGCTTGTACTCCGAGGGGCAGCGGGTGGACGGCGCGTCCGTCGACGTGAATGCGCTGGTGTATCGCCAGATGCACTATCGCGACTTCTACGGCAAGACGATGCAGCTCGAATTCATCGTGCCGATGTATCGGACCTCGCTGGACCTGCCGGGCGCGCCCGGCGACCACCAGACGGGTATCGGCGACCTGACGCTCGGGTCGGCCATCTGGCTGTACAACAATGAGCAGACCAAGACCTGGTTCGCCTGGGAACCCTTTGTGGTGGCGCCGGTGGGCCGATACGACGGTTCGCGTCCCGACGTGTCTCCAGGCAAGAACCGCTGGTCCACCATCCAGGATTTCGCTTTCGTGCAGGGCTTCGGCGAATCCACCTATCTCGAAGCCATCGCCGAAGTGGAGATCTACGGCCGCAATACGGACTGGTATGGGCAGACGCTGAAGAAGGACCCCTCGTTCCGCTTCTTCGCGCTGGCCTCGACCAACCTGACGCCGGACACCTACACCGGCATCCGTTACCGCTACGAGACAGGCGGCAAGGAAACCTCATCCGGCGAGACCGTCGCCACGCGGGCGCGCAATCATCAGCTGGCCGTCGAACTGACGCATCAGATCAACGACGCCAACCAGATTCAGATGCAGTACATCCACGACCTGAAGGTCGAGAACGGACCGCGGATGCGTGGCGTGCAGTTGCGCTACGTCTATGCGTTCTAGGAGAACCGGACCATGAGACCAGGAGAATATCGATGAACGCGCCTAGCGCCAGATCATGCGCATCGCGGGCCGGACGGTGGGCGCTGTGCGCCGCCCTGGCGGCGTCGGCGGGCCTAGCCCGGGCGGACCTGCCCGTGGAAGAGCTCAAGGGCGGCACCCGCCTGCCGCCGGCCACGCCGCACAGGTTGTACGTGATGGATGCCGTCTTCAACCACCTGGTCGACAGCCGGGTCAATATCTACGACGGCGACTCCATGAAGTTCCTGGGCATGGTGCCCGCGTCGTTCAACGGCCACATGACCGTGTCCGCGGACGGCAAGGACATCTACGTCATGACGACCTACTACGAGCGCTTGAACCGCGGCAAGCGCACCGACGTGGTGGAGGCTTGGGACGCCGAAACGCTCACGCCCAAGTACGAGGTGCCGATCCCGCAGAAGCGCGCGCAGGCGCTGAACTACCGCAATTATCTGCAGCAGAGCACGGACGGGGCGCTGCTGTTCGTGCAGAACGCCACGCCTGCGTCCTCGGTCACGGTGGTGAACCTGCAGACGCGCCAGTTCGCGGACGAGGTCACCGCGGCCGCAGGCTGCTGGAGCATCATCGTGCTGCCTTCGCGCCCGCGCAGCTTCGCCAGCATCTGCGGCGACGGCGCGCTGCTTACCGTGGACCTGGACCCGGCCGGCAAGCCAGCCGGGCAGCAGCGCAGCCAGCCCATGTTCGACCCCGAGAAGGATCCCATCTTCACGCACACCGAGAACCTGGGCGATACCTACTACTTCGTGTCCTACAACGGCAATGTCTACAGCGCCGACTTCAGCGGCAAGGAAGCGGCGTTCGGCAAGCCCTGGTCCCTGCTGGACGCTGCGGGCAAGGACCAGGGCTGGCGCCCTGGCGGCTACAACCTGCTGGCCATCAACAAGGCCGCCAAGCGGCTGTATGTGGGCATGCATCCCAACGGGGCCGAAGGCTCGCACAAGACGCCGGCCGCCGAGATCTGGGTCTACGACCTGGCCACGCATCAGCGGGTGGCGCGGGTGCCGGGCCAGAATGCCTTGTCGATGTCGGTTTCGCAGGACGACCAGCCGCGTCTGTACACGATCGACGGCGGCAACGTGAACGTCTACGACGCCGCGCCGGCCGCGCCGGTCCTCAAGGGCACGATCCAGGCGGCCGGCGAAACCGCGCTGCAGGTCGAACCGCAACCGCGAGGTGCGCGATGAACGATCCCGTGCTGCTGTATGCCGCGAGCGCGGCGCTGGCTTGCGTGCTGCTCCTGGGGGCGCTGGAAAAGCTGAAGGACATTGCAGGCTTCACCGCCATCGTGTCGGCCTACCGCATCCTGCCGGCGGGGTGGAGCGGCGCGTTCGCGTGGCTCTTCGTGCTGAGCGAAGCGCTGGCCGGCGCCTTGCTGCTGGCCCCGGCGCGACAGGCGGCGGGCGCGCAACTGGCGCTGCTGGTGTTGGCGGCTGCGACGCTGGCGCTGGCCTTCAACCTGCTGCGCGGCCATCGCGACATCGACTGCGGTTGCGGCGGTCCCGCCGCCAGCGGGCCGGGACGCGGCGCGCAACGTGGCGGGCTGTCGTGGTGGCTGGTGCTGCGCAACGCGTTGCTGGCGCTGTGGGCAGCGCCCGCGCTGATCGCCGCGGCGGGCCAATCGCGTGGCCTGCAATGGGCCGACTCCGCCGCCGTCTTCGGCCTGGCCATGGCTGCCGTGGGCCTGTACTTCACCGCCAATCACCTGTTGGCCTCCCATCTCAAGTTGCGCAATCTCTGAAGGAAACTCACATGGATGCCTTGATCATTTCCAATTTCCTGCTGTGGGGCGTGGTGCTCTGCCTGGTGCTGGTCATCCTGGCGCTGTCGCGGCAGATCGGCGTGCTGTACGAGCGCGTGGCGCCGATGGGGGCGCTGACGATGGACAAGGGCCCTGGCGTGGGCGAGCCTGCGCCGCGCTTCGAGCTGCCGGATCTGCTGGGCCGCCGTATCGTCGTGGGCGAACGCGGCCAGCACAGCCAGCTGCTGTTCTTTCTTTCCCCGACCTGCCCGGTTTGCAAGAAGCTGCTGCCGATCCTCAAGTCGGTGGCCAGCACGGAAAGCGCCTGGCTGCGCATCGTGCTGGCCAGCGACGGCGAAATGCCCGAGCACCTGGCGTTCTACAAGCAGGCGGGCCTGGAGCGGTTTCCGTATTTGCTGTCGACCGAGCTGGGCATGAAGTTCCAGATCAGCAAGCTGCCCTATGCCGTGTTGATCGATGAAACCGGAACCCTGCGCGCCAAGGGCCTGATCAACTCGCGCGAACAGCTCGAAAGCCTGTTCACCGCGAAGGAGCTGGGCGTGGCCTCGGTGCAGGAGTTCCTGGCCGCCGGCACGCTGGAAGAAACCCGGATTTCCCGCAAGGAGAGCGGCAATGCAATGGCTGGATAAACTCGCGGAGCGCGCCGCGCGCTCGGTTGCGCACACCACTTCCCGGCGCAGCGTGCTCAACCGCATCGGCCGGGCGCTGGTCGGAACGGCATTCCTCATGCCGGTGCTGCCGGTGGCGCGGTCCGCGCCCGCGGACCCCAAGAAGCCGCAGATGGACGACACGGCGTGCGACTACTGGCGCTATTGCGCGGTGGACGGCTTTCTGTGTTCATGCTGCGGCGGCAGCATGACGTCCTGCCCGCCAGGCACCTCGCCTTCGGCCGTGTCGTGGGTCGGCACCTGCCACAATCCCTTGGACGGCAAGGACTACCTGATCAGCTATAACGATTGCTGCGGCAAGGCCGCTTGCGGCAAATGCATGTGCGCGTCCGCCGAGCGCGAGCGGCCGGGCTATCAGATGTTCCTGCATAACGATGTGAACTGGTGCATGTCCAACGAGTCCTCCATCTTCCACTGCACGACTTCGGTGATCGTGGGTCTGGCCAAGCCGAAGCCAAAATCATGAGGCCGGAAAGGCGACCGCCGCGGCACGGGTGGCGCGGGTTGTGCGCCGCCGTCCTGCTTTGCGTGGGCGGGGCGGCGGCCGCAGAGCAGGCGGCCGCTGGCGGCGCCGCGGCCGACAGGCTGCGCGCGGCTGTCCGCGCCGACTACGTGCTGCAATGCGCGGGCTGCCATCGCGTGGACGGCCGCGGCAGCGGCCGCCATGGCATTCCTGATTTCCGCAATTCCGTGGGCGCGTTCGTGCATCTGCCGCAGGGCCGCGACTACCTGGTCCGCGTGCCGGGCGCCGCGCAATCGCAGCTCAGCAACGCCGAGCTCGCGGCCGTGCTGAACTGGGTGGTGCAGGAATTCAGCGCGGCGCAGTTGCCGCAGGATTTCCGGCCGTACACGGAACAGGAAGTCGCGCAGGTCCGGCCGCGCCGCTACGAGGACGTGGTGCCGGTGCGTCATGGCCTGGCTCAGGCGCTGTCGCAACTCGGTTTCCAATTGGCCGACTATTCCTATGGCAGCGACAGAAAACCTTAGAGGAACAGGCACTTAGGGGTTGTCACCGATACTCCCTGGCGCCGACCGATGCTAGAAAGAGGCAGCATTCCATTCAACGCTGTAGCTGTGTCGCCAGGCAGGCCGTCCCAGGCAAACAGGCACGCCGTTTCGAGACGCCGGAGTCGCCATGTCCCCATCCCTTCTGCGCAGCGAGCCCAGGCACTTCCTGGACTGCGCAAGCTGGCAGGAAAATGTCAGCGATACCTTCGTTCCCCTGGAAGTGTCCGCGGTGTTTCCGGCCCGTTTCCGCAACAGCGTGGCGGTGGATTCGCTGGGCTGGATGCAGGTCTGCGAGTTGCGCAGCAGCGCCCAGCGCGTGCGTCGCAGCAAGCTGCTGGCCAACCGTTCCGAGTCGTCCGGCTACAAGGTGACGCTGCAGCTCGCGGGCCGCAGCGAGATCCGCCAGTCGGGGCGCAGCGCCTTGCTGGTGCCGGGCGAATGGAGCATCTACGACACCACCCGGCCGTACGAAGTCGACGTCGACGATGGCGCGCACTTCCTGGTCATGCAGGTGCCCGGCAAGCATTTCGAGGCCTGGCAGTCTTTCATGCAGAATGCCGTGGCGCGCAGCTTCAGCGCGCGCCAGGGTTGCGGGCGCATGGCGATGGACCTGTTGCGCGTGGCGCTGACCGAGCACGCGCATCTGTCTGAAAGCGCCTCGCGCGATGCCGCCAATGCGGTGCTGCAGATGATGGGGCTGGATATCAGCGAGCGGGCAGGGGGGCAGGCCGAACATGACCAGGCCGAACTGCGCCAGGCGCAATTGCGCCGGGTGCAGCAGCACATGCTTGAAAACCTGCATGATCCGGCGCTGTCGCCGGCGACAGCTGCCGCGGCCTTCCGGATGTCGCGCCGCTATCTCTACAACCTGTTCGCGCAGGCTTCCACGACCCCGGCCGACTTCATCCTCAGCGCGCGGCTCGAGCGTTGCTGCGATACGCTGTGCGACCCCGTTCAGGCCGCGCGGCCGATCGGCGACATCGCCTACAGATTCGGGTTCTCAGATGCGGCGCGTTTCAGCCACGCGTTCCGCAAGCGTTTCGGCGTGTCGCCGTCGGAGTACCGGCGCCATGGGCGCCCGTCCTGATCAGAGCTGTTCCTCGTTGATCAGGTCTTCCTTGCCGTAGAACTTCACGCCGATGTGGATGCGTTCGCGGCCCTGCGAGCGGCGATGGCGGTTGGTGTCGCGCAGCGAATAGACGCAGCCGCAATACTCCTGCTGGTAGAAGTTTTCGCGCTTGCTGATTTCGATCATGCGGGCCGAGCCGCCGCCCTTGCGCCAGTTGTAGGTCCAGTAGATCAGATCGTCGTAGCGCGCCGCGGCGCGTTCGCCGCAACCGTTGATCTGGTTCATGTCCTTCCAGCGCGAAATGCCCAGCGAACTGGTGATGGTGTCAAAGCCATGCTCGTGCGCGTAGAGCGCCGTGCGTTCGAAGCGCATGTCGAAGCAGGCCGTGCAGCGTTCGCCGCGTTCGGGCGCGTTTTCCATGCCCTTGACGCGGTCGAACCAGTTGTCCATGTCGTAGTCGGCGTCGATGAATTCAATGCCGTGCTGCTCGGCGAAGCGGATGTTCTCCTGCTTGCGGATTTCGTACTCTTTGACCGGGTGGATGTTCGGGTTGTAGAAGTAGATGGCGTAATCGATGCCTGAGGCGGTCATCGCTTCCATGACTTCGCCGGAACAGGGCGCGCAGCACGAGTGCATCAGCACCTTGCGGCGGCCGGCGGGCAGGTCGAGTTTGGGGCGCACGAGTTCGGACATGGCTTGCAGGAAACAAATAAGGCGGAAAACCCCTTATTTTACGCTGAGTTGCCGCTGAAGGGGGGCGCCCCGTCCCCCCATGCCTTCAGCCCAGCACCGCGTCCCAGAGTTCGCGCACGGCGGCGCGTTCCTCCAGCAGCTGGTCCTGCGGCACGCGCGCCTTTTCCACGCCTTGCAGGCGCATCTGGTGCTGGACGCGGCGCAGGGTGCGGTAGGCGTCGCCGGCGCGCGCGGCCAGCTCGGGAGCAATCAGGCCGGCCTCGCCGGACAGGCGCAGCAGGGCGATATTGCCCAGGTTGCGCACCAGCACCGGATGCGTGCCCGAGTGGCAGAGCACCAGGTATTGCGTGACGAACTCCACGTCGACCATGCCGCCGCGATCGTGCTTCAGGTCGAACAGCGGGCTGCTGTTGGGGTGGCCTGCGTTGATTTTTTCGCGCATCGCCAGCACTTCCTCGCGCAGCTTGGCGGCGTCGCGCGGCAGCACCAGGATGTCCTCGCGGATCTGCTCGAAGCGCGCGCCGACGCTGGCGTCGCCCGAGGCGTAGCGGGCACGGGTCAGCGCCTGGTGCTCCCAGGCCCAGGCGTGCTTGTGCTGGTACTGCTCGAAAGCTTCCACGGACACCGCCAGCAGGCCGGCGTCGCCGTCCGGCCGCAGGCGCAGGTCGACTTCGTACAGGCGGCCGGACGAGGTCATGGTCGAGAGCCACGACGTCATGCGCCGGCCCAGCTTGGCGTAGACCTCGGCGGCGTCGTCGCGCGGGTCGTCGAACAGGAACACCAGGTCCAGGTCCGAGGCATAGCCCAGTTCCTTGCCGCCCAGCTTGCCGTAGGCGATGACGGCGAAGCGCGGTTCGGCGCCCTCGGCCTTGTTGACCAGCGGCCAGGTGCGGCGGATGGTTTCGGTCAGCAGCAGGTCGGCCAGCGCGGACAGCTGGTCGGCCAGCTTTTCCACGGTGAGTTCGCCTTCCAGGTCCTGCGCCAGCAATTGGAAGCTGGCCTGGCGCTGCATGTCGCGCATCAGGTTCATCTGGCGCTCGATGTCCGGGTCGCCGTCGGGCAGCCGGCAGGCGTCCAGGTCGGCGGTCAGCTGGCGCGCGATCTGGCCGAAGTCGAGCGGTTCGAACAGGGTGCGCCAGTCGATCAGGCTGTCCAGCAGCAGGGGGTGCTGGGTCAGGTATTGCGCGGCCCAGGGGCTGGCGGCGACCATGCGCGCCACGCGCGCCAGAGTGTCGGGGTATTCGGCCAGCAGGGCCAGGTAGGCGCTGCGCTGGGCGATTTTCTCGATCAGGTCGAACAGCCGCACGGTGGCTTGCAGCGGCGCAGGGGTCTGCAGGGCCGCTCGCAGGGCGGCCGGCAGCAGCGCGTCCATGCGCTTGCGGCTGCTCTCGGGCAGGCTGCGCACGCGGTGGCTGCCCAGCAGGGTTTCGGTACGGCGCAACAGGTCCTGCGCGTCGTCGCCGAAGGCCTGGCTGATCTGTTCGGCCAGTTCGCAACTGCTGTCTGGCTCGTCCGGGCCGGACCCGGGGTCGGCAACGCCGGGCGCGGGCGCCGGCACTTCGGCGTCGCCCATGCCGACCAGCCGGAATACGTTGCGGAAGGTCTGCGAGACGAATTGGCGGTGCGCGGTGAGCGTGCTTTCGAAGGCCGCGGGACTCATGCCCAGCGCCGCGGCCAGGGCGGCGCGCTGTTCGGGGTCGCCCGGCAGCAGATGGGTCTGGGCGTCCTCGCGGTATTGCAGGGCGTGCTCGGTGCGGCGCAGGTAGCGGTAGGCCTCTTCGAGCCGGCGCGTGTCTTCCTCGGGCACCAGGCCGGCGGCGCTTTCCGCGTGCAGCGCTTCCAGCAGGCCGCGCTTTTGCAGCGCGGGCATGCGGCCGCCGCGGATCAGCTGGGCAAGCTGCACCACGAATTCGATTTCGCGGATGCCGCCGTCGCCCAGCTTGATATTGTTGGCGCTGTCGATGCCGTTGCGCGCGCTGGCGCGCCGCTGCCAGTCCTGGCGGATGCGTTCCCGCAGCGCGCGCAGGGCCGAGAGCGCATCGAAGTCGAAATACTTGCGGTAGACGAAGGGCACGCGCAGGCTTTCCAGCTGGCGAGCCTGGGCGGCGCTGTCGCTGCCTTCGAAGGCCTGGGCCGGGATCAGCCGGGCCTTGAGCCAGGCGTAGCGTTCCCACTCGCGGCCCTGGCCGATCAGGTAGTGCTCCAACGCGTCCAGGCTCCAGGCCAAGGGACCGGCGTCGCCGTCGGGGCGCAGGCGCAGGTCGGTGCGGAACACCTGGCCGTTGGCGTCGACTTCGGACAGTACCGGCATCATGCGCCGCGTCAGGCGGCCGTAGAACTCATGATGGCTGATGCGGCGCGGGCCGTCGGTTTCGCCTTCTTCGCCGTACAGCATGATCAGGTCGATGTCGGACGAGACATTCAGTTCGCAGCCGCCCAGCTTGCCCATGCCCACGATCAGCATTTCCTGGGGCAGGCCGGTGGCCGGGTCGCGCGGCACGCCATGCACGGCGGCGAGGTCCGCCGCCACACTGCGATAGGCCGAGGCCACCGCGGTGTCGGCCAGCGTGGTCATGGCGCCCACGACTTCTTCCAGATCGGCCTGGCCGGTCAGGTCGCGCACGATGAGCGTGTTGAAGACCCGTTCGCGCAGCTTGCGCAGCACCATGCGGCAGGCGTCCACCGGCAGCGTGTCGCCTGCCTGGGGTCCGGCCAGCTCTGCCTGCCAGCGCGCGATCTGCGCGGGCGTGACGGGTTCGCGCACGGCATCGTTCAGCCAGGCGGCCAGATCCGGGTGGGCATCCAGGCGGCGGCGCAGATGGCCGGACCAGGCAAGGGCGGGGGCAAGCGTAGAGGGCGTGGACATGGCGAAAGGGGCGGCGCAATGGGCGCGTTTCAGGTATAAGTGGGGACGATACTGCAAGACCTCTTCTCCTGCCCACCGATCCGTGTCTGTTTCAAAAAAAGTGCTCTGTTGGGTGTTCTGGGCCGTACTGACCGTCTATGGCGTCGTGGCTCTCGGACTGTTGGGCGTGCGCTATTGGGTCCTGCCCCGCGTGGACCAATGGCGTCCCCAGATCGAAGCCTACGCCAGCAAGGCGTTGGGCTCCCGAGTGACCATCGGCTCCATCCAGGCGAACTGGCACGGCCTGAACCCCAAACTCGATCTCACCTCCGTCCAAGTCTACGACGACGAGGTGGACCCCGTGCTGTCCTTGCCTTCCGTTTCGGCGGTGCTGGCCTGGCGCAGCATCCTGGTCCTGTCGCCCAAGCTGCTGCGGCTGCAGCTCGACCGGCCCGAACTCCTTTTGCGGCGCGATCCCGCCAATCACCTGTGGGTCGCGGGCCAGGACATCGATCTCAATAGCGGCGATCAGCGTTCCGACCTGGACCATCCGGCCCTGCGCTGGCTGGGCGCGCAGCGCGAGCTGCGCATCCGCGGCGCGACCATACGCTGGCAGGATGAGTTGCGCCGCGCGCCGGAGCTGACCCTGACGGGCGTCGACTTCCTGGCGCGCAACGGCAGCTTGTCGCATCGCTTCGTGCTCAAGGCCGCAGCGGGCGACGCGTTGGCGCGCAATGTCGAGCTGCGCGGCGAATTCAACCGCAGCCTGTTTTCGGTGAACGCGGCGAATCCCGGTAATTGGGGCGGCCAGCTGTATGTCCAGCTGGACGACGCCGAACCGCTGGCGTGGCAGCCGTGGTTCGAGGTCCCGGCGGTAGCGGGCCGCCTGAGCGGGCGGGCATGGCTGCAGCTGGAGCGTGGCAAGTTTACGGACCTGACCGCGGACGCTGCCGTGCGCGGCCTGCAATGGACCGAGACGGCGCAAGGGGCCGCGGCGCCCGGTTTCAAGGCCGGCTATGTCCAGGCCCGCGTCCAGGGCTTGCCGGGCGACTTCATGCAACTGGAGAGCGTGCCGCTGGCGCGCAGCCCCGGCGCCCCGGCGGTGTCGGTCAGCGGCAAGGCCGAGCACTTGACGCTGTCCTTGCCCGGCGTCTTCGAGCAACCCATGCTGGCGGTGCGCGACGTGGCGCTGGATGCCTCCGTCAAGGGGCCGGACGCCAAGCATTGGTTCGTGGACATAGGCCAGCTGCAACTGGTCAACGACGACCTCGACGTGCGCGTGCAGGGACAGTGGCGCCCCGAGGGCAAGACCGCGGCGGGCAGCGTCGACATGCACGGCGTGATGGCGCGCGGCTCCATGTCCGCCATCCATCGCTATTTGCCCCTGGAGGTCAACGCCGATGCGCGCGAATGGCTGGCTATCGGCTTGCCCGCGGGCGAAATGCAATCCGCCTCCATCACGCTCAAGGGCGATCTCGACGAGTTTCCTTTTGGCGCGCCTGGGGCTCAGGGCGAATTCGTGATCGCCGGCGCATTCAGCGGCGCCAAGGTCGATTACGCGCCTGCGCGCGAACGGCGCAAGGGCTGGCCGATGCTGGAGAACCTGTCCGGCAATTTCCGCATCGACAAGGTCAGCCTGGCGCTGGACAGCGCGGGCGGCGCGGTCGCGCATACCGGGCCGGGGCATACCGTAACGCTCGGGGCGGTTTCCGCAACCATTCCCAACATGGAAGAGAACTCCGAACTGCTGCTGACCGGCGAGACGTCCGGCGCCGTGCCGGCCTATCTGGCGCTGGCCGCCAACTCGCCCTTGGGCGAGCTGCTGGATGGCGCGCTGGACGAGGCACGCGGCACCGGCGACTGGCGGGTGGGGCTCAAGCTCAAGGTGCCGCTGTTGAACACCGATGACACCCAGGTCCAGGGGAACATCCTGTTCGCGGGCAACTCCTTCACCTTCATGCCGGAGATGCCGCTGCTCAGCCAGATGCACGGCGACCTGGCGTTCTCGGAGACGGGTGTCGAGGCCAAGGATCTGAGGGCCCAGTTCCTGGGCGGCCCGGCGCGGATATACGGACGCCTGGCGCAGAGCACGGACGCCCTGCGCTTCGAGGGCACGCTGGCCGGGCCGGCGCTGACCCAATTGAGCAACACGCCGTCCATGTCGCGTTTTTCGGGCAAGGCGGCCTACAAGGGCAAGGTGGGCTATCAGCGCGGCGGCGCGGTGGACATCTCCGTCGAATCGGATCTGATGGGCATGGCGATCGACATGCCCGCTCCGGTGGGCAAGGCCGCCCAGGCCTCGCAGTTGCTCAAAGTGCAATGGTCGCCCGCGCAGGACCGTGGGGCGCAGAACCGGCGCTGGCTCACCGCCAGCCTGGGCGATGGCGTCAACGCGTTGTTCGAACGGGCGCCGTCCGAAGGGGCTCAATCCTATTTCGCGCGCGGCGCGCTGGGCATCAATCGTCCGGCAAGCCTGCCGGAACGCGGATTCAGCCTGAACGCGAGCCTGCCCGAACTGGACATGGACGCCTGGGAAAAAGTGTCCGACGGCTTCAGTGCGCCTGCGGCCAAGGGCCGTGCCGCGCCCAAGCCCATGCTGCCTGCGGCCGAACGCATCAGCCTGGCGGCCGGCGTCTTGCGGACCGGCGGCTTTACCCTGAACGACCTGACGCTGTACGCGACCCGGCCGGGACCCGCGCAATGGCGCGTGGATCTGCAATCCAAACAGGCCACGGGTTCGCTTGAATGGCGCGAGGCTTCGGGCGCCATCGCCGGCCAGATCACTGCGCGCCTGAAGCACCTGTCGCTGGGCGGCGAGGGCGACACCAACAAAGCCGACGAGGCGCTGTCCTCCGGCAACGACCTGTCCGACATCCCGGCGATCGACCTGCAGGCCAAGGAATTCCTGCTGTACGGCAAGAATGTGGGCGAACTCCAGGTGCAGGGCACGAACCTGCAGCGCGGCCGCCAATGGCGCCTGGACAAGCTGTCCATCGTCAACGACGCGGCCTCGCTCAACGCCACCGGCAACTGGAACCTGGAAGGCCAGGGCCGCGGCCTGACCGTGGACGCCTCGGTCAAGTTCGAAGACGTAGGCAAGTTCCTGGACCGCATCGGCCTCGAGAAAGTGGTCTCGGGCGGAAAGGGCACGATGCAGGGCAAGGCCACCTGGCGCAATCTGCCCTGGACCCACAAGGTCGAAGACCTGACGGGCGAGGTCGACGTCAGTCTGGACAAGGGCCGTTTCATGCACGTCAACTCGCGCACCGCGCGACTGTTGGAGCTGCTGTCCCTGCAGTCGCTGCAGCGGCTGGCGCGGCTGGATGTGAACCCCACCAATCTGCTGCGCGACGGCTTCCCCTTTGACACCATCCGCGGCAAGGTCAAGCTGGCCGACGGCACGGCGTCGACCGAGGGCTATAAGATCAACGGGCCGGTGGCGGCCATCGTGCTGGCGGGCGGCGTCAACATCATCCGCGAACGCTGGGACATGAAGGCCGTGGTGATTCCGAACCTGGACGCCAGCGGGGCGGCCATGGTGACGGCGCTGGCGGTCAATCCGCTGATCGGCCTGGGTGCGTTCGTGACGCAGTGGCTGCTGAAGCAGCCGCTGGCGCGGGCCATGACCATGGAATACGCCGTCACCGGCAGTTGGGACGACCCCAAGATCGAGCCGATAGACGCGTCCGGCAAGCCGGCAGGCAACAAGCAGACCCCGCGCCCGGCGCCGCAGCCCGGCACGCTGGAGGAGTTCATGGGCGGGCAGTGAGCCGCGCAGGCAGTCTGTCCGATCAATGAAAGAAAAA